>DATMIN010000426.1:0-13365 GCA_035554275.1 Burkholderiaceae bacterium | reverse complement strand
TCGGCCGCGAAGCCATCGTCGTCATCGCCGGCGCGCTGCTCGCCGCGTTCGTCATCGGGCAGCTGCCCAGCGTGCGCGACTGGATCAAGGCGCAATGGGGCGTCGCCAAGGCGCCGGATCCGGTCTAAGGTCACAACCCCTCGGTTCCGGCCCCGTCCTCCGAATTGCGGATCACGTAGCGCCAAAACTCCGTTCAGAATGCCAAGCCTTTGATCGGGGTTCCGCCATGCTGATCGGCTACGCGCGAGTGTCGAAGACCGAGCAGGACACCGAGCTGCAGCTGCGCGCGCTCAAAGCGCGTCGGCGTGCGCAAAATCTTCAGCGAGCAGCGATCGGCCGTGAAGCGCCGTGCCGAACTGCAGCGGCTGCTCGAGTCGCTGCGCGAGGGCGATACCGTCGTCGTCTACAAGCTCGACCGCCTGGCCAGGTCGGTGCGCGATCTCCTGAACATCGTCGACCGCATCGAGCGCGCCGGCGCGACCTTCAAGAGCCTGACCGAATCGTTCGACACCACGACGCCGGCGGGCAAGATGGCGTTCCATATGCTCGGCGCCGTCGCCGAGTTCGAGCGCTCGATCATCCGCGAGCGCTCGATGGCCGGCATCGAGGTCGCGAAGGCCAACGGCGTGCGTCTCGGTCGCTTGCCCGCGCTCAGCGATCGCCAGGCGGTGACGCTGGCCAAGCAATGGGAAACCGGCGCGTACACCAAGGCCGAGCTCGGCCGGCACTACGGCGTCAGCCTCAGCACGATCAAGCGCACGCTATGGAGGCTTGGCCGCGACACGATCAGCGAGAAGCACGCGAACGGCATGCTGCCGCCGACGCCATGAAAAAAGGCCCGCGCTAGGCGGGCCTCGAGGTCGACAGCGTGCGCAGGATCAGGGGCGGAAGCGTCCGGCTCCGCCAACCCCCGCCAAAGCGTCACGCTGCGGCAGGAACATCCCCAGTGCCACCGCCAGCGCGCACAGCGCGCCGAGGGCTTTCGCGGGCACTGAGGCGAGGATTTTTCCCACCTTGAGCCCCCACACCTCGAGGTGCTTGCGAACCGCCGGGTCCTTCTCGCGCTCGGTGCGTGCTACCCATAGCACCTCGCCTGGTTCGATCCTGAGAGCCTTTGCAATCGCGACGGCCATGGGGTCGGTCATCGGACCGCGCTTCGCGCGGGACACGTCCTGTTGACTGAACCCGCCATCGTGGAACTGGCCTAGATTCTCACCAAACTCACGATCACTCATCCGCGAATCGCCAAGCTTCGTCTTGGCGTCTGCGATGTACTGCGCGGCTGTTTTCACGGTCGGACCCTCATCGGAAGTAGGCCCCCATTTTACGTCAATTCCTGCTGTATAGTCACGGCAAGTTTTGACGTAAACGAGCGGAGGCCTGAAATGTGGGATCGACTCAGCAGGTTCGACACGATGCCCGGCGATCTGAAGATCCCGCCGGCGTCACTCTACCCGGACACGCCGGTGCAGCCGATGACGCGCTGGCTCGTTCGCATGGTCGTCGAGGGCGAAGACTCGTGCGATCGCTGGCGCCACGACGCCCACGTCTGGGCCTACTCGTCGATCGACGCGGTCGGCCGCGCGCGGGTCGACTTCTACGGCGCCTGGGCCTCGCCCGCCGATCGCCTGCGCCTGCCGCTGCGGGTGCTCGAGGTGATGCAGGTGGCGATATGAGCCGCGCCGTCCCGATCAATCCGAAGCTGCCGCGCAACTTCGACAACACCCGCAACGAAGACCGACCCGCGTCGCATCAGCGCTGGTGGAACCGGCCCTTCATCGTCACCGAGACCATCGAGCAGCTCGAGGCATGGGCCGCGGGCCGCACTGACGAGTACGCCGACAAGTTCCGCGCCGAGACCTTCCCCGCGTGGCGGGCCAACTGGCTGAAGGCCTATCCCCTGGGCACGCGCTACGAGGTGCGCTGCCTGGACGGCGGCGCGTGGGATCGCTCCACGAGCTGGGGCATGTTCGGCACGCTCGACGAAGCCATGCGGTGCGCCGGCGCGGGCCCGTTGCGGCTGTTCGCATGAGCCCGGAAGGCCAACGCGTGTTCGACGCCCACCGGCGCCTGGTCGACCTAGCCGACCGCCTCGAGCAAGAGGCGCAGCGCATCGAGAACCTGGTGCTGTGGGGCCACGGAAACCTCAGCACGATCGCCAGCTGCATCAGCGAGGCCGAGGCGCGCCTGCAGTCCGCGATCACGATCTTTCAGGCGTTGGACGCATGAGCCCCGAGGCAGAGAAGAAGCTGCACGTGCACGTGCTGCTGATCGGCCTGGCCGACCAGCTCGTCGACCAGGCGCAGCGCATCGAGACCGCGGTGATGAAGGAACAAGTCGATCGCGATCTGGCGCAGATCGCGCACGACATCGCTCTGACGCACGAGCACCTGCAGGCCATGATCGCCGTGCGCGTTGGGATGAAGGCATGAGAGTCAAGGCGGCGCCCCCCGTCGACCTGGTCGTCGACCTCCCGGCCGAGCAGGCCTACGCGCTGGCCGAGCTGTGCAAGCGCATCGGCTGGGTAGACGTTCGCTCGAACGCCGCCGGCGACGGCGAGGCCCGCAACATGCTGCTGGCCATCGAGCGCGTGCGCGGCGCGCTCGAGCAGGCCGGGGTGAGCGTGCGATGAGCCATCGCTACTGCGAGGTGCTCGAGATCGCCGGGCAGGTCGTTCGTCGCAGCGACCTGTACTGACGGTGACACGTCGCACGCTGCCGCCCCCCAAGGTCGATCCCGACGACTACGGCTTCAACGTCGCAGGCAAAGGCTTCCGCGTCACGAGTCGCGAGCTGCTCATGCTGCTCGGCCTGGACACGCTGACCTGCGCGCTCTACATGCGTTGCCTCAAGCCGTTCGCCGATCGCGCCGGCGCCGTGCGCAACGCGAGCTTCTATCGCTTCCTGCAGATCCTCACGCCGGTGCAGTCACCTGGTGGCGGGCCACGCCTGGACGAGCCGACGCGGCACCAGCTCGAGCGCGCCATCGAGCGCCTGGTGCAGGCCGGTTTGATCACGAGCTACGCCGCCGCAAACCGCAACGGGAGGGCTCTTCAAATTCGCGTGACTGAGGCCTCTCGGAGCAGTCCGAAAATTTGAGTTAGCGGGCAGGTTGGCGGGATGGCTAATCGGCCGCTAGGCCGCATGAATGCTGGGTTCTCACAGTAACGATGCACAGGTTAGCGGGGACGTTGGGGGTAGATGTGGATACCTTCTCTTTTGAATAAAGAGGCGGTCGGTGGTTGTCCACAGGTGGATAACTTTTCGGGGGCCGCGGGGGGACTCAAGTGATCGCGCTCCGCGCTCAAGAAAAACGAGGGGGGTCGCTTCGCTCCACGCATCGCCTCACGGCGATGCTTTGAACAGAAGGACAAGCGGGCTGCACGCCCGCAAACACGTCATCCAGAAGGGTGAGGCGCGAAGCGCGGAGTGCTTCTCCAGCATCGAGTACCGCACCGAAGCGCCAGGCGAGCCCATGGCGCGTTTTTTCCTGCGAGCCAAGGGCAAGGCCTCACTCACCATCAAAAAACGGCCCTGAGGCCGTTCTATCGGGGTCGATCAGAAGATCGCGACGCCCGCCGCACGTGCCGCGGTCTTCATCCCGCCATCGAGCGTGGCGATCTTCGCGCCCAACGCCACCGCGAGGGCCACGTACACGGCGTCGTAGCCCTGGCCGCCATGTTGCAGCGCGAACCGCACCTGTGACGAGATCGGCGCGAGCGTGCGATAGAGCCGCATCGGGATCGCGTCGATCACTTCGCCGTATTCGGCCGTGAGCACGGCGCCCCACTTGCGGGCTCGGCCCCTGCGTAGAAGCACGCACTCGGTGGTGATGAGCCGAGGTGCGGCCAAGGTGTCCGCGCCGGTCAAGCCCAGCTGCGCCACGTCGGCGCTGTATCGGTGTGCCGCCTCGGTGTCGTCGAGCACCCAGGCCAGCGCCACGCTGGCGTCAACGACGATCACGTGACTCGCGTGCCTCGCTCACCAGCTCTGCGGTGCCCTTTTGGCCCTTGCGGATTCTGCGAAGCGGGTGCTTGGCGCGGAAGGCGTCCAGCTTCGCCCGCGCCTCTTCCGGGGGAAGACCCACTCGCCCGTCGTCGGCGAACGTCATCGCGTCGGGATCGGCCGGCACGGTGGCGGGTTTGATCGTCTTTGCGGGGGCGCTTTTCATGGTCGCTCGATTCTACGGCGCGGCGCTTTGAATTGGCCGGTCAAACCCGGCCTGTTCGTGGGACCGCGCCGGCGGCCGCGCTGGCATCTTCCAAGCCTTCCACCGCCTTGGACCCTGCCACATGAGCACAGAGCTTCAGACCGAAATTTCCGCTTTGAGGGCCACGGCAGCAGCCGCGTTGGCCAGCCCGTTCCTGCCGAGTTCGGCGAGCGCCGCGATCGGCCAGGCCGTCAACGTCATCGCCCTGTTGGCCGTCGAGCTCGAGCAGCTGCGCGCCGACCTGGCCAAGCGCCAGGCGATCGACCTGTTCGCACCGATGGAAGCGCACTGACATGGCCTCGAAGATCATCGGCCGGGCCGCGTGCCCCGAGTGCGGCTTCGACAGCGCGCACATCAAGGAATCCGACAAGTGCGTGTATCGCTACTGCCCGGAGTGCGGCTCGCAGACCCATGCCCGCACGACGCGCCAGAAGACCAACATGCTCGAGCGCATGCGCCCGGTCGCCGACGCTACGGCTACGCCTACCGCTCCCGTGGCTACCGTGCCTACCGGTACCGAGCCTACTGCTACCGGTAGCGGGGCCGCCGCGGCGCCGGCGACGCCGGCGTTCACGCCCAAGCCAGGCACGGTGAAGGCGGCACCGCCACCGGTGGCCAAGCGCCGCGGCCTGTTCGGCTGACCGGCATGGACGCCGGCAAACTCGACGCCCTCGAGAACCTGGTGCTCGAGGTCGACGGCGAAGGGCCGCCGACCGCCGAGCAACAGCAACAGGCGCAGGCCGCGCAGGACCTGGACGCCGGCGCGCGCGAGTGGGGAATGATCGCCTACGTCGTCGGCAACGGCCTGTCGATGATCGCGCCCGAACTCAAGCAGGTCTACACCGAAGACGCCTGCATGGGGTGGGGCCGATCGATGATGCCGGTGGCCGAGAAGTACGGCTGGAACGGCCCGACTTCGGTGCCCGAACTCGGCTTGATCATCGCATCGATGAGCTTGGGCGTGCCCTCGGTGCTCGCGATCCGCGAGCGCGTGCGGCAGATGAAGGAAATGAAGGCCGCCGAAGAGGCTGCCGCGAAACAGAAGGCCGCCGCGCCGCCCGCTGGGCAATAGCGATGGCCAGCGATGCAGAGGCCAAGATCTGGGGCGTGATGGCCGCCAGCGGCACCGGCAAGGGTGTGTGGATCAAGGGCCAGCTGCGCGAGCTGAAGCCGGCGCGCCTGGTGATCTGGGACTTCAAGGACGAGTACGGCGAGTTCGCCAAGCCGGCCAAGACCCTGGCCGATGTGCTCAAGGCGATGCGCGCCGCCGGCGCCGATGGAGCGCTGCGCCTGCGCTACCGGCCGCGCAGCTTCGGCGACAAGGCGATGCGCCGCGAGTTCGAGACGCTGTGCTCGCTGGTGCAGGCCTGGGGCTCGTGCACCTACCTGGTCGAAGAGCTGTCCAACGTCACGATGCCGGGCTGGGCGCCGCCGGCGTGGCGAATGATGGCCTCGGGCGGCCGGCACGAGCTGATCCACATCATCGGCGTGAGCCAGAACCCGGCGTCGATCGACAAGATGTTCCTGTCGAACTGCACGCTCATCCACGTCGGGCCGCTGCACGAAGAGGCGCACCGCGACGCGGTCGAGCGATCGATGGACGTGATGCGCGGCTCGCTCGCCGACCTGGTCAAGTTTCAGTGGGTCGAGAAGAACCGCGACACCGGCGAGTTCACGGCCGGCGTCGTGCGCATCAAGGGCGTGCCGGCGCCGGCGCTGCCCGTGGTGCCGCAGCGTCGCCGAAGGGTGCTTCAGGCCGTGCCGAACGCCCCTACCGGTAGGCCCGCTAGCGGTACCGCTACGGGCGCGCCGAGGCCTGGACAGGCGGGCAGAAGGGCCGCGACATTGCAGCCTGTTCCACCCCCAACCCATCAACGGCCGTTAGGCCAAAAGGTCAAACGATGAAAGAGAAAGCGATGTTCGCGGCCGAGGTCGCGCTGGTGTTCGTGGCGATCTACGCCTTCCAGAAGCACGTGATGGCGATCCCCGTCGTCGGCGCGTACCTGCCGGGCCCGACCGTCGCCGCTGCCTAAGCGGCCACAGGGGGCGGCGCTCGCGCGGCCCTGAAACCAACACATCAGGAACCAAGCATCATGGGCTACAAGCTCCCTCTGTCGAACCTGCAGAACGTTGCCCCTGGCAACGTCGCAACCCTCAAGGTCCCGGCCGGTCCCGGCTCGCCGACGTACGACCAGATCAAGCTCGAGCTGGGCGGCGGCCTGCTGCCGGCCGACATCGAGTACGTCCGCGGCAAGGCCAACGGCCGCATCTTCATGGATGAGTCCACCGGGACCAACATCACGAAGCGCGACACCTACCGCGGCATCTTCACCGAGGCCGGCTACGTCGTGCTCGACTTCACCGAGCCGAAGGCGCGCAACGGCGCCGCCGAGCAGCTGGTGGCCAGCGTGCCCGGCGCGCTGCTGCAGGACCTCTCGTTCGAGATCAAGATCGCCGCCGCGGCCAACGCGCTGTCGACCTTGAAGGCCAGCGCGAACTATCGCCCGCCGACCAACAACCCGTACATCCGCAAGCTGCTGAACCAGACGCAGGCCTTCCCGGCCGCGGGCACGACCGGCGCGCCGAACATCATGTACCTGCCCGTGGGCGGTGCCGGTGGTCGCGTCAAGCGCATCTGGATTCGCGAGGTCGGCGCGGGCACCGTGACGAACGCGGAGATCCGCATCGCAAACAACATCGTCCACGACGTGAGCCGCGTGCGCGCCGAGAACGACCAGAAGCGCAACGGCCTGGCGCCGCAGGCCGGCATGTTCGTGCTCGACTTCATCGAAGACGGCAACCTGGCCGGCATGCTGGACACGTCCCGCGCGCCGACCGTCGAGCTGCGCCTGGCCACCAGCGCCGCCGGCACCTACGTCGTCGACTACGAACTGATCGACCCGATCGGCCGCCTGTAACCCGGGCTCTCGCAACCAAAGGAGGGCCAGCCAATGAGCGGTCTATTCGGGTACGACCTGGGCGACCTGTCGAGCAACTTCGATGCGGCGCTGTCGTTCGGCAGCGATCCGTCGTTCGACACGGCGCGCACCGCCGCCACGCAGACCAGCGACGCCATCCAAAGCTCGCAGCCCGTCACCAGCGACAACGGCGGCAGCTGGACGGGCTTCTGGCAGAACACGCTCGGCTCGATCGTCGGCTATGCCGCGGCGAAGGATGTCGCCCAGACGCGGGTGCAGAACACCACGGCAGCGGCCCAACAGGCCGCGATGGCCGGGCGCTCGAACAACGGCCTGCTGCTGATCGTGGCGGCCGTCGTCGGCGTCGTTCTTCTCACTCGAGGCTGACATGGCCGGGATGGGCTACAGCCTCGAGACGCACTCGGGCACGTCGGCCGCGGCGACCGCCACCACGGCTCAGAACAACTCCGGTTGGAACGTCAACTTCGGGTCGGGAACGCAAACGTCTTCCGCCGGCCAGGCGGTGCCCACGTGGGTACTTGTCGCGGCCGGCGTCGGAGCGGTGCTGTGGATGCTCAAGCGCAAGCACTGAGCGTGCGCCGCATCGCCGGCGCCGACGCAGCGCGCGCGCTGGCCGGCATGGAAGCGCTCGACCCGCGCGGCTTGTGCGGGCCCGGCGACATCGAGGCGATGTGCGAGCGCGGTCAGTGCTTCGAGCTCGCCGGCGCGGCCGACGCGGTGTACGTGCTGACGGTGCGAAACGGCATCGCCTGGGTTGACGCTGCGAAGGGCTCCGGCCCGCTCGACCTGGTCGCCGCGCTGCACGCGATCGTGACCGAGCAGGCGGAAGGCCTGCGCGCGATCGCGCTGCAGACCGCGCGCCGCGGCATGGTCGAAAAACTCAAGCGGCGCGGCTTCCGGGTCACGGGCTGGATTCTTCGGAAAGAACTGCAATGAGCTACGGACACAGAAAATTCGGTCGGCGGTGCCCGCGTCGCACGACCATCCTCTACTTCGACGGCGGCGGCATCGGCAACAGCGGCCCGTCGACCACCGACCAGACCACCGAAACCAACGACATGCGCGTCGTCGGCGCGGAGGGGTCGATCAACACGTCGACCAAGATCGACATCGCCGGCAGCGGCAACACGCTGATGACGACCGATCACGGCGCCGTCGCGGGCTCGCTGCAGCTCGCCGGCGACACGGTGCACGACGCCTTCGCGCTGACGCTGGCAGGCATCGACAAGGCGAACGCGATCACCTCGCAGACCGTCGCGGCCAATGGAACGCTGCTGACCGGCGCGCTGAAGATGTCGGCCGACCAGCAAGAGCAGACGATCGACACGATCAAGGATCTCAAGAGCGCCGACGTTCGCACGCTCGCGATGGTCGGTATTGCCGTGGTCGGGCTTGCGGCTGTGACCCTCTTCAAGAAAGCCGCCTGACCATGCAACAGACCGTCAACCTCATTGCCGGCGCGCGCACGCGCGTCGAAGCGCCTGGCGCGTCCTTCGTGATGGTCTCGACCGGCGCGGTGCCCGACGTCGAGCTGTGGATCATGAGGGGCTCGCAAGAGGTCGAGTACATCCGCACCGCGCCGCGCGGCTTCAAGGCCCGCATGGGCCAAGCCGGCTTCACCCACATCGAGCTGCGCGCCGCGGCCGGCACGGTCTGTGAAGTCGTCATCAGCGACGGCGTCGTCGATTTCGACTTCATCACCGGCACGACCGTCCAGGCCCAGCTGCTCGGCCTCCCGATCCCGGTCATCAACGACCGCGGCTCGCCGGGCAACCTGCTGTACGTCTCGGGCGTGTCGATCAGCGACGCGCCGGCCACGTCGGCACCGGACAACGCCGCAGTGGCCTGCACCGCGGTGCAAGCGCTGATCCTCGCGGCCGACGCGACGCGCCGGCAGATCACCTTCACGAACATCGGCGCCGACCCGGTCGCGCTGGGCGCCACCGGCATCACGTGGGCGAAGCGCTGCATCATCCTGGCCAGCGGCGACAGCTACGTCGAGGACCGCGCCTCGAATCTCGCGTGGTACGGCATCTGCGACGCCGCGAAGACCGCGAGCGTGACCACCAAGACGGTGCTTGCATGAGCGGCTTCGCTCGGCGCTTCGCGAACGCGGTCGAGGTTCAGGCCGCGGTCGACGCATCGCAGGGGGCGCAAGAGGTCAAGTTTGCCGACGCCGGAAACGCCGCCAACGGTGCCGCGCTGGTCGGCGCCGGACTCGCAACTGCCTACGCTGCAAAGACCGTCGGAGCGGCCGTGCGCGCAGCGCTCGCCGCGCCGGCCGAAGTCAGCCCCGCGCAACTCGGCGACTGGCTCGCGGGCGTGGCCTCCACGGCCGATCGAATCTGGCTCTACGCGGGCCGACTGTGGACCGGCTTTGCGGGCGCGCTACCTGCCGCGCCGAACTTCACCGATGGCTACCTGTACCGCAAGGCGTCGGACGGCTGGACGCCAGAACAGTTCGGCGCCACGGGACTGGGCACCGCAGCACCTGACACCGTGGCATTTGCGACGATGTTGGCCAAGGTGCCGGCCGGCGCGGTCATCTGGCTCCGCTCGGGCGCCTGGTATCACAACGCCCTGCCGGCTGGCGTCGCGTCGAACTGGATCGTCACCAAGCAACTTTCAATTCTCGGCTACGGCGCCAAGCTGTCGCGCCGGGCCTCGGTGCCGGGAGACCCGGATCAGCTCGCCGTGCTGGACATTCGCGCCAGCGGCGTCACGGTCGCGGGCGACATCGACATCGACGGACGCGAGCCCGAGGCCATCCCGGTCAACAGCGTCGGCGCGGCGCAGTCCGCCTACGCCTTCGCGCGCTGCGGGTCGAGCAGTCACGGTGTCGTGGTGCAGAACAACGCGCAAGGCGTTCGCATCGACGTGACGCGGATTCATCACAACAGCTTCAATGTGCTGGTGTGGGGTGGAGCCGGTGACTTCACGATCCGCGGCCGGCTCGACTACAGCGGGCAGGTCTACCCGGTCACTGGCGCAGACCTGCAATTAGGCGCAGGCATCAAGCTGTCGGGCGTCGATGTTTTCGACATCGACGTTCGCGGTCTGCGCAACACGAATGCCTGCGTCGAGATTGAGCCGTCGTGCAGCAATGGCAAGGTCCGCATGCACTCGGACACCTGCCTGTCGGGCGGCCTGACGATCACGAGCAGCCACAACATCCGCCTGTTGTCGGTCTTCTCGAGAAATGCGGCCTACGGCGCGCAGATCAGTCAGGGCTGCTACGCGATCCGCGGCGCAATCGAAGCGACCGGCAACGTCATCGCCGGGCTCTGGTATGTCTCATTCGGTGGCAACGCGGCAGACTCCTATGACGTGAAGCTCGATGTGCTTGCCTACGGGAACACCGGAACCGGCATGTCGATGCGGGTAGAGCTCGACGGCTCGACCGGCAAGATTCGCGACTTCGATATCCATGTCACCGCGCACGACAACGCAAGCGGTAACGGGGTCTATCTGCTCGGCGTCGGCAAAGGCGTTCTGCGCGGACAGGTCAAGAGCCCGAACGTCGGCGTAGCGATGGATTTTGTGAACGGCCCCCGGCTCGTGGGAATGGACTTGATGGAATCGCCGGCGCCGTACTACGCGGGGGCGGGGTGCCAATTCGACATTGAGCAAGTCATGACGCCGCAAGGTCGGCTAACGGCCTACTCGGGATCGAGCGTGCAGTTTGCAAAGAACCTGCAAACGGTCGGCGTCTACCAGTTTGGCGCGATGACAGATTTCATCGTCAACGCCGGCAACTTCTACACCCCGACCATGCCGGCCAGCGCGGCGGCGACATTCTCGGGCGCCTTCTGGACGAATGCGGGCGTCATCAACCGCAAGCCATGAAGCCAGCCCAAGCCCTCGTCATCACCGCCGCGGCCGCACTGCTGATCGCCTCGAGGCGCACCGACGCCGGCGCGATCGAGGCGGCCGACGATGACTTCGGCTCGTTCGACGTGGGCACGCTGACCGACCGCGCCGAGAGCTTCTACAACCAACTCACCGAGAGCGAATCCACTGTGGACATCGACACCGCAACCGCCAACATCAACGCGGGCCTGACGACGATCGCGCAGAGCGAAGGCACCGAGGCGCGCGGCGCCTACCGCGTGTGCTACGGCTACGGCCACACCATCGCCGACTTCTCCGACCACCCCTACATCACGAGGGAATGGCCGGGCGTGGTCTTGAGCGACACGATGTGCTCGAACGCCGGCTTCGGCCCGGGCTGCAAGTCGACGGCCGCCGGCCGGTACCAGATCACCGCCACGACCTGGCGGCGCCTGGGCGGCGTGGCCAAGTACGGCAGCTTCGACGAAGCCGCGCAGGACGCCGCCGCCATCGATCTCATCGCCGGCCGCGGCGCGCTCGAGGACCTGAAGGCCGGCCGCTTCGCCGACTTCGTCCACAAGTGCCGCGGCGAGTGGGCCTCGCTGCCCGGCAATTCGGCTCGCCAGGGCCAGCGCTCGCTGACGCAGCTGGCCAGCTGGTATTCGGACGCAGGAGGGGTGCTCGCATGAACACGAATTCACTGATGACGGTCGGCGCGATCGGCTTCGCCGGCTTCGCGCTTTGGTACATCACGCGCAAGCCCGGCGGCGCCGTCACGATGCAGCCGGCGCAGCGAGCGAAGGACAGCGCGCTGACCCTTTGGAATGACCTGCAGGTCAAGCAGTCCGACGAGATCTTGGGACTGAACTTCGTCTCCCCGACCCCCACCGTGGGCTTCGGCTCTGGCTCCTACAACTTCGGACTCTGATCATGACCAGCAACCAGCAATTCTTCGCCGCGCTCGCGATCGCGATCGGCGCCTACTGGGTCGGCAAGAAGCAGGCGCTCGCCGCCGCGGCCAAGCCGACCGAAAACGCCAACATCGCCGGCGCTGCCGAGTGGTGGAGCTACGCCGGCACTTGGGGCATGTAATGGATGCGCGATCGCTGCAGCTCGCGGCCATCGGCGCCGCCGCGGCCGTCGCGGCGGTGCTCGCATACAAGTTCGTCGACGGCGCGAAGCAGGCCGCCGGGGCCGTGATCGACACGACGGCCGGCGTCTTCACCGGCAATAACGCGATCACGGAGAACCAGACCAACGCCGCCGGCGAGAAGACCACGGCCTATCAGGGCGCCGGCGTGCTCGGCACCGTGGGCGCCGCGACGAACTCGGTCTCGGGCGGCGTGTTCGCGAGCTGGGGCGAGGATCTCGGCGCCTGGTTCTACGACGCCACGCACACCGACCCGATGGCGACGTCGAAGCCGGTCAACACCGGCAGCGTGTCAGGGGGCTGGTAGGTGGCGCTCGACCCGATCACCGCAGGCCTCGAGCTGGCCAAGAGCGCCGTATCGGCGATCTGGCCAGACAAGAGCGCGCAGGAACAAGCACAGCTCGCCGCTGCGGTGCAGCTGGTGCAGGGCCAGCTCGAGATCAACAAGGCCGAGGCGGCCTCTCCCAACGTCTTCACGAGCGGCTGGCGCCCCTTCATCGGCTGGGTGTGCGGCGTGGGCTGCGCCTGGAACTGGATGGGCCTGCCGGTGCTCACGTTCGCGCTGGCCGCCGCTGGCCACCGCGTCGACATGGCGCCGGCAGATCTCTCGCAGATGTGGCCGCTGCTCGGCGGCATGCTCGGCCTGGGCGCGCTGCGCACGGTCGAGAAGGTCAAGGGCGTCGCGTGAACGTCGAGACCATCCTGCAGGCCATCGTGGGCTCGAGCGTCGCCGGCGCCGGCCTGGTCGGATCCTTCGCGCTGCTGCGCCGGCGCCTGAGCCGCGACCGAACCGAGATGATCAAGGATCGCGCCGAGGGCAACATCATCGAGATGACGATCGCCGAGCGCAACGAGGCGCGCGCCGAGGCCAGGACCGCCTGGATGGCGCATCAGGCCGCGACCGAGGCCGTGGCCAGGCTCACCGCTCAGAACGAGGCACAGGGCCGCGAGATCGCGCGCCTGACGACCGAGTTCGACGCCTTCAAGCGCCTGTTGGCGCGCATGTACCCCGAGACCCGGAAGTTCCTGGTCTCCGACTTTCAGGCAATGCCACCCTCATGAAGCTCAAAGCCATCATCCCCGCGCCGGTCGACGTCGGCCGCGAAGCCATCGTCGTCATCGCCGGCGCGCTGCTCGCCGCGTTCGTCATCGGGCAGCTGCCCAGCGTGCGCGACTGGATCAAGGCGCAATGGGGCGTCGCCAAGGCGCCGGATCCGGTCTAAGGTCACAACCCCT
>DATMIN010000425.1:0-2694 GCA_035554275.1 Burkholderiaceae bacterium | reverse complement strand
GCGCGTCGCCGGCGGCGAGCACGAGGTCGCACGCCGCCGCGAGGCCGACGCCGCCGCCGATCGCGGCGCCATCGACGACCGCGATCGTCGGCACCGCGCACGCGTGCAGCCGCTCGAGCAGCGCGCCGAACGCGCGGTTCGCGCGGGCGATCGGATCGGGCGCCGCGGCGGGTGCCGGCGTGGCCATCAGCGCACGGAAACCGCCGAAATCGCCGCCGGCGCAGAACGTGCCACCGGCGCCGCGGATCACGAGCGCGCGCGCATCGGCTTGCGCCTCGACGCGCGTGATCGCGTCGCCGAGCCCGGCGACCATCGCATCGGTCAGCGCGTTGCGGGTCGCCGGTGCGTCGAGCGTCGCGAACACGAACGCGCCGCGCGTCTCGATCCGAATCATCAGCGCTTGCCGGGCAGCGTGTGCATGTACTTGGCGATGATCTGCAGCATCACCTCGTCGGCGCCGCCGGCGATCGACGCCAGCCGGCCGTCGCGGTACAGGCGCGAGACGCGGTTGTCCCAGGTGTAGCCCATGCCGCCCCAATACTGCATGCAGGCATCGGGCACGCTGCGCAGCAGCCGGCTCGACTTGAGCTTGACCATCGAGGCCCACTCGGTCACGTCGCTGCCGCCGACGTACTTCTCGGTCGCGAGGTAGACCAGCGCGCGCAGCGCCTCGACCTCGGTCTTCAGCTCGGCGAGCTTGAAGTGCACGCTCTGGTGATCGAGCACGCTCTGGCCGAAGATGCGCCGCTCGCGCGCGTAGGCAATCGTCTCCTCGATGCAGTTGGTCAGGCCCTGGATCGCGTTCGCGCCGGCCCACAGCCGCTCTTCCTGGAACTGCATCATCTGGTAGGTGAAGCCCAGGCCCTCTTCGCCGATGCGGTTGCGCTGCGGCACGCGCACGCCGTCGAAGTGGATCAGCCCGGTGTCGCTCGCCATCATCCCGATCTTGCGGATCTTCTTCGCGCGCGTCACGCCGGGCGTGTTCATCGGCACCATGATCAGGCTCTTGTTCTTGTGCGCCGGGCCTTCCGAGGTGTTCGCCAGCACGCACATCCAGTCGGCCTGCAGCGAGTTGGTGATCCACATCTTGCCGCCGTTGATCACGTAGTCGTCGCCGTCCTTCTTCGCGGTGGTCTTGATGCTCGCGACGTCGGAGCCCGCGCCCGGCTCGGAGACGCCGATGCAGCCGACCGCGTCGCCGCTGATCGCCGGCGCGAGGAATTCGCGCTTCAGCGCTTCCGAGCCGAACCGGGCCAGCGCCGGCGTGGCCATGTCGGTCTGCACGCCGACGGCCATCGGGATCGCGCCGCAGTCGCAGTGGCCGAGCGTCTCGGCCATCGCAACCGAGTACGAGTAGTCGAGTGCCATGCCGCCGTGTTCGGTCGGTTTCGTCAGGCCGAGCAGGCCGAGGCCGCCGAGCTTCTTGAACACCTCGTGCGCGGGGAAGGCCTCGGCCGCCTCCCACTCGTCGACATGCGGGTTGATCTCGGTCTCGATGAAGCGCTTCAGCGTGCGCTGGATTTCTTCGTGCTCGTGGGTGAATTGCATGTCGTCGTCTCCTCGAATCTTCTCAGGCGCGCGCCACGCCGAATTGGATCGGATGCAGTGTGCGCCGCGCCGACTCGTCGCACAGCGCGAGCACGAGCGCGAGCACGCGGCGCGTGTCGCGCGGGTCGATCACGCCGTCGTCGAGCAGCAGCCCCGAGGTGTAGAACGCGTGCATCTGGCGCTCGAAGGTCGCGACGATCTTGCCCCTCAGCGCGGCGAGCCGCGCCTCGTCGACCGGCTCGCCCTTGCGCGCCGCGCCCTCGCGCATCACGATCTCCATCGTGCCGGCCGCCTGCTGCGGCCCCATCACCGCGGTGCGCGCATTCGGCCAGCTGAACACGAAGCGCGGCCCGAAGCCGCGCCCGCACATGCCGTAGTTGCCGGCGCCGAACGAGGCGCCGCAGTGGATCGTGATCTGCGGCACCGTCGCGTTCGCGAGCGCCTGGATCTGCTTGCTGCCGTGCTTGATCATGCCGGCGCGCTCAGCCTCGGTACCGACGATGAAGCCGGTCGTGTTCTGCAGCCAGACGATCGGGTGGCCGGCCTGGCAGCAGGCCTGGATGAAGTGCGTGATCTTGTTGCTGCCGGCCGGGTCGAGCGGGCCGTTGTTGGTGACGAGGCCGACGCGAAAGCCCGCGATGGCCGCGAAGCCACACACGGTGGCCGGGCCGAAGTCGGGCTTGAACTCGAGGAAGTCGGAGCCGTCGACGACGCGTGCGATCACGTGGCGCATCTCGACCGGCGCCTTCGGGTCGGCGCCGAACAGCCCGAGCAGCTCGTCGGCATCGAAGCGCGGCGCCGGAGCGTCGGGCCAGTGCGCGGCCGGTTGCCAGCCGAGCGAGGCGACCAGCTCGCGCGCGATGCCGAGCGCGTGCGCATCGTCGTCGGCGACGTACTCGGCCAAGCCCGAGACGGCGGCGTGCATCTCGGCGCCGCCGAGCGCCTCGTCGGTCGCGATCTCGCCGGTCGCGGCCCTCAGCAGCGGCGGCCCGGCAAGGAACGCGCGGGCCCGGCCACGCACCATGATCACGTGGTCGGCCAGGCCCGTCATGTACGCGCCGCCGGCGGTCGACGAGCCGTGCACGACCGCGATCACCGGCAAGCCCGCGGCCGAGAGCCGCGCGAGCATGCAGAACAGCCCGCCGC
>DATMIN010000424.1:0-6737 GCA_035554275.1 Burkholderiaceae bacterium | reverse complement strand
CAGCTCGACGCGGATGCCCTCGAGCAGGTGCTCGCTCTTCGGCGGGCCCAGCAGTGCGCCCTCATGCGCGATCCAGACGTTGCTGCTCGACGCCTCGGTCAGGAAGCCGTCGCGGAACAGGATGGTTTCCGCCGCGCCATGGTCGGCCGAAATCTGCCGTGCCAGCACGTTGCCCAGCAGCGAGATGCTCTTGATGTCGCCGCGCTCCCAGCGAAAGTCGCGCGCGGTGATGCAGGCCACGCCGGCGTGGCGCTGCTCGGGCGTGGCCGGCTTCATCGTGCTGCACATCATGAACACGGTCGGCGCCACGTCGGCCGGGAACACGTGGTCGCGCAGCGCGACGCCGCGCGTGATCTGGATGTAGACGAGCTGGTCCGGGCCGCCGCCCTGCGCCGAGAGGGCTCCGATCAGCTTGCGGCAGCGCTCGAGCCACTGTTCGCGCGTGTGCGGGTTCGTGATGCGCAGCTTGGTCAGGCTGCGGTTCAGCCGCGCCAGATGCTCGTCGAAGCGGAACAGCTTGCCGCCGTACGCCGGCACGACCTCGTAGATGCCGTCGCCGAAGATGAAGCCGCGGTCGAGCACCGAGACCTTGGCGTCGCGCAGCGGGCCGTACTCGCCGTTCAGGTAACACAGGGTGTCGGGAAGCGTCTGCATGGGATGACTCCGAAACGAAGGCGAAGACTACTACTTGATCCAGAGCCGCAGCGCGTCCCAGGCGCGGCCGAAGATGCCGGCCTGCTCGACGGTCTCCTGCACCACCAGCGGCACGTCGACCACCTTCGCGCCCGAGGCGGTGGTGACCTTGATCGTGCCGACGCGCTCGCCCTTCGCGAGCGGCGCCACCAGCGGGTCGGTGCGCTCGATCTTGGTCGCGAGCTTGCCGCCCTCGCCCTTCGGCACGCTGACGAACAGGCCGCCGGCCGCGCCGAGCCTGGCCTCGGGCAGCTTGCCCTTCCAGACCGGCACCGTCGCGATCGCCTTGGCGTCGTCGAACAAGCGCATCGTGTCGAACGCCGCGAAGCCCCAGTTCAGCAGCTTCTGGCTTTCGCTGGCGCGCGCCTCCATCGAGGTGGTGTGCAGCACCACCGTCAGCACGCGGCGCTTGCCGGCGCCCTTGCCGTCGGGCGAGAGATTCGGATAGGCGCGCTGCGCGGTGGCGATCAGGCAGTAGCCGGCGGCGTCGGTGTAGCCGGTCTTCAGGCCGTCGACCGTCGGGTCGCGCCACAGCAGCAGGTTGCGGTTCGGCTGGTTGATGTTGTTGTACTTGTACTCCTTGATCGAGTAGTAGGCGAAGAACTCGGGGTAGTCGCGAATGATGTGCGAGGCGATCACCGCCAGATCGCGCGCGCTGCTGTGGTGGCCGGCTTCGGTCAGGCCGGTGACGTTCTTGAACGCGGTGTTCTTCAGGCCCCAGGCCTGCGCCTGGCGGTTCATCATCGCGACGAACTGATCGAGCGTGCCGCCCACCGCCTCGGCCAGCACCACCGCCGCGTCGTTGCCCGACTGCACGATCTCGCCCTTCAACAGCTCCTCGACCGTCGGCGTCATCGTCGTGTCGATGAACATCAGCGAGCCGCCGGCTTTGCGCTCGTCCCACGCGCGCTTGCTGACCGACAGCTTCTGGTCGAGCGCGAGCTTCTTGTCGTGGATCGCGTTGAACACGACGTACAGGCTCATCAGCTTGGTCAGCGAGGCCGGGTCGACCGCAGCATCGGCGTCGCGCTCGGCCAGCGTCTGGTTGCTGGTCAGGTCGACGACGAGGAAGTTCTTCGCGGCCACCTCGGGCGGCTGTGGCGCCTGCGCGAAGGCGGCGGTCGAGACCACGAGCGAAGCAACGAGGGCGAGGAATCGATTCATGAAGGGTCCGGTCAGAGAAGGTTCGGCCGACGCGGGGTCGCGGCGACGAGTCGGGGTGTCAGAGGGCCGCGCGCGGCAGCAGTTCCTGCACGACGGTGTTCTTGAGCAGCGCGAGCTGCCCGTGGAAGAAATGGCCGACGCCGGGGAACACGACGACCGGCAGCGACTGCGGCCGCGCCCACGCGAGCGTCGCGGCGAGCGGCACCACGTCGTCGCTCTCGCCGTGGATCACCAGCGTGTCGGGCGGCACCGTGGGCACCACCTGCTTCTGCGTCGACGGGCCGACGAGCACGAGACGCTCGGGCTTGCCCGCATCGCCCAGTCGCGACGCCGCCGCGGCCGCCACAAAGCCGCCGAACGAGAAGCCGGCGAGCAGCAGCGGCTCGCCCGCGCCGCGCAGCGCGGCGATCACCGCGAGCGCATCGTCGATCTCGCCGACGCCTTCGTCCCACGTGCCGGCCGAGGCGCCGATGCCGCGGAAGTTGAAGCGCACGCTGCGCCAGCCGAGCTGCACGAACGCGCGCGCCAGCGTCTGCACGACCTTGTTGTCGAGCGTGCCGCCGAACTGCGGGTGCGGGTGGCAGACCACCGCGACGCCGCGCGGCGCGCCGGCCGGCGCGTCGACGGCGCACTCGATCGCGCCGGCCGGGCCGGCGACGCTCTGGCGCACGGTCGCAGAGTTCACGCTCAGCGGCCGACGTCCGGCGCCAGCAGCAGCCGCTCGACGACGCGGCCGCCCTTCAGGTGCGCGTCGACGATCTCGTCGATGTCGCTGTTGTCGACGTAGGTGTACCAGACGGCCTCGGGGTAGACCACCGCCACCGGCCCGCCGGCGCAGCGGTCGAGGCAGCCGGCCTTGTTGACGCGCACGCCGCCCGGGCCGGCGAGCCGCTCGCCCTTGACGCGCTTCTTGCAGTGATCGAAGGCCGCCTGCGCGCCCTGCGGGGCGCAAGAGTCTTCGCCCTTGTCGCGCTCGTTGAGGCAGAAGAAGATGTGTCGCTTGTAGTAGCTCATCCGGGCATTTTAGGAGCCGCGGGCGGCGCGGCCGGATCGCGCTCGTCGGCCGCCGCGAGGCGCGCCAGCAGGTAGACGATCGCCGCGTACGGCCAGAGCCGGCCGACCCAGTGCGCGAGGCCGTAAAAGCGGATGAAACGGCCCTGCTCCCAGCCCTGCAGGCTCTGCGCGTAGAACGGATCGGCCGGCGCCTGCGCCACCAGCGTCGCCAGCGCCGTCAGCGCCATCAGGCCGAGGCCGGCCGCGGCGCGCCGCGGCACCACGCTCAGCAGCCCGGCGATAACGATCGCCAGCGCCAGCGCCGCGATCGCGCGCGGCGTGTTCCACGCGAACAGGTGCTGCGGGCCGAAGTTCAGCGCGGTCGACAGCGTGGTCGTCAGCGCGCCGAGCGCCGCCGCGCCGAGCACCATCATCAGGCGCCGCCAGCCGAGGCGCGTGACGGTGAACGCGAGCAGGCACGGCGCGAGCAGGCCGAGCGCGACCAGCGCGAACTCGATACCCGGCGACACCAGCGCTCGCTCGGCACCGACGCCCGCATCGGCCCAGCCCTCGACCCAGGGCGCGGCGAAGGTGCCGTCGAGCAGCGTCGCGAGGCCCTGCTGCAGCCGCGGCAGCACCTGCCCTTGGGCCAGCGGCACCGGCAGCGGGAACAGCAGCCCGACCGGCCAGAGCAGCAGCAGCGCCAGCCCACCGGCGCTGCGCCCGATGAACCAGCGGTCGCGCGCCGCCTGCCAGTGCTCGACCATGCCGCGCAGGTGCAGCCACAGCGCGAGCGCGGCGCCGAGCAGCGCGCCGAGCGTGTTGGTTGCGAGATCGACGTTCGACGACACGCGTTGCGGCAAAAAGTTCTGCAGCAGCTCCATCGCCAGCGACAGCAGCGCGCCGAGCGCCAGTGCGCGCGCGAACGCCGCGCGCGGCGCGCCGCCGCCGCGCACGATCGCGCCGACGATCAGCGCACCCAGCGGCAGATAGCCGAACAGGTTGGCGAGCAGGTCGAACCAGGTCCAGTGGCGCGGCCACGGCAGCGCCAGGAACGCGAGCGGCGACACGCCCGGCATACGCCACGGCACGAACGGGTACAGGCTCGCGTAGACGATCAGCGCCGCATACAGCCAGGCCAGCGGTGCGGCAGAGCTGCGGTGGCGCGGCATCGGACGCACGCCCGATCAGAACGGCTTGACGACCGCCAGCACCACGATCGCCGCGAACAGCAGCACCGCCGACTCGTTGAAGACGCGGAACCAGCGTTCGCTGCGCACGTTCGTGAAGGTCTCGAACTTGCGCAGCAGCGAGCGGCACGCGTGGTGGTAGCCGATCGCCACCACCACCAGCGCCAGCTTCGCATGCAGCCACGCGCCGCCGATGCCGTAGCCGAGCCACAGCCACAGGCCGAGCGCGATCGCCGGCATCATCAGCAGGCTGCTGAAGCGGTACAGCTTGCGCGCCATCATCAACAGCCGCTCGCGCTCGGCGTGGCTGTCGGCCGGCACCGACGCGAGGTTCACGAACAGCCGCGGCAGGTAGAACAGGCCCGCGAACCAGCTGGCGACGAAGACGATGTGGAACGCTTTGATCCAGAGCATCGGACGATTATGTGGGCCCCTCGTCTGCGGGCTACCGCAGCCGATCCCCCGAGGGGATGCGGGCCGGCTTGGGAGCGGCCCGGCGCTCGGCCCGCGCGCCGCGTGTCAATAAAAAACCCCGGCGCTCGGCCGGGGTCGGAAATGCCGTCTCGCTGTCATCACGGTCAGGCACCTGCTCAGGGAGGAAAAGCAGGGAACGACAACCTTGCGGCTATCATTCAAAAATCACTTTAGCAGAAGCAACGCGTTTTGCTATCGCCGCGGCCGCCCGCTAAACGCTTGGTTTCTATCGCGAAGTTTTGTAAAGGGTGGAGGCGGCGCCGGCGGACGACACCAGGCACCGACCCCATGCATTCCCCCGCCCCTTTCCCCGCCAACCGCCCGCGCCGGCTGCGCCGCGACGAGTTCACGCGCGCGCTGGTGCGCGAACATCGGCTGCACCCGAGCGACCTGATCCTGCCGGTGTTCGTGCAGCGCGGTCAGGGGCAGAGCCAGGACGTGGCCTCGATGCCCGGGGTGCAGCGCCTCACGCTCGACCGCCTGCTGCCGCTGGCCGACGAGTGCGTGCGGCTCGGCATCCCGGTGATGGCGCTGTTCCCGGTGATCGAGCCGGCGCTGAAGACCGAAGACGGCCGCGAGGCGCTGAACCCCGAGGGCCTGGTGCCGACGATCGTGCGCGAACTGAAGAAGCGCTTCCCCGAGCTCGGCCTGATGACTGACGTGGCGCTCGACCCCTACACCTCGCACGGCCAGGACGGCCTGCTCGACCCAAACCCGAAAGAGCGCGGGTACCTCCTCAACGACGAGACCGTCGCGGTGCTGAGCGAGCAGGCGATGATCCAGGCTGCGGCCGGCGTCGACATCGTGGCACCCAGCGACATGATGGACGGCAGGATCGGAGCGATTCGCGCTGCGCTCGAATCGCGCGGCGCGATCCACACCCGGATCATGGCGTACAGCGCGAAGTACGCGAGCGCGTTCTACGGCCCGTTCCGCGACGCGGTCGGCTCGGCCGGCAACCTCGGCAAGAGCGACAAGAAGGTCTACCAGATGGACCCGGGCAACACCGACGAGGCGCTGCGCGAAGTGGCGCTCGATCTGGCCGAGGGCGCCGACATGGTGATGGTCAAGCCCGGCATGCCGTACCTCGACATCGTTCGGCGCGTGAAGGACGAGTTCAAGGTGCCGACCTTCGCGTATCAGGTCAGCGGCGAGTACGCGATGCTGAAGGCCGCGGCCCAGAACGGCTGGCTCGACCACGACGCCGCGATGATGGAAAGCCTGCTCGCGTTCAAGCGCGCCGGCGCCGACGGCGTGCTCACATACTTCGCGCTCGATGCGGCGCGCCTGCTGAAGGGACGCTGAGCTGCGCATCTTCCACATCCGGGGCGACCAGTTCAGCGAGTTGGCGGAGCTGCCCGACGCGGCCCCGGCCTCGGGCTACCTGTGGGTCGGCGCCGCGCGCGACGAGTTCGAGCAACAGCTCGGCCCGGTGCAGGCCGCGCTGCAGCGCTGGACCGGCGGCCAGCTCGTCGACCTGCACGTCAGCGACCTGCTCAACGCGCAGCTGCCCTCGCACTTCGACTACACCTCGTGGTACGACCTGCTCGTGTTCCGCCGCCTGATGCTGCGCGGCGAGGGCGACGCAGCAGCGGCCGCGGCGACGGACGCGAACGAGGCGCCGATGCAGATCGACACCAGCCCGGTCGGCCTGGCGGTATTCGACCGCGTGCTGCTGACGGTCCACCCGACCGACTGCCTGGTGCGCGACTACTTCGCCAACCGCCTGCAGCAGCAGGCCCCGGGGGCCGAGACGCGCAGCGCCACGCGCATGCCGCCGAGCCCGGCCGACATGGCGCTGCGCATGGCCAACTTCATGGTCGACAGCTACCTCGACCTGCGCCGCGTGCTGACGAAGCAGCTCGATCAGCTCCAGCAAGAACTCTTCAGCCCGAGCGCGAGCTACGCGAGCTGGAAGCTGCTGCTCGATTCGCGCAACAGCCTGCACCTGCTCGAAGACACCTGCGAAGACCAGCGCGCCGCGATCACCGAATGGATCGACGCCTACGACGAGCTGCCGCCCGACGGCGACCCGGCGGTGGTGCGCGAGCGCGAGCTGCTGCGGGTGCGCGCGCGCGACGTGCAGGAGCACATCGAGCGCGTGCTGACGCACGTGCGCCGGCTCGAGAGCTCGGCCGAGAACGCGGTGCAGATGCACTTCTCGGCGCAGAGCAACCGCACCAACGAGATCATGCGCACGCTGACCGTGCTGACCGCGATCTT
>DATMIN010000423.1:0-2505 GCA_035554275.1 Burkholderiaceae bacterium | reverse complement strand
AATTGCTCGCGGCGCGGCGCGAGGCCGGCGAAGCGCAGACCAACGCGCACCGGCTGCAGGTCGAATCGCTGCGCCTGACGCAGCTCGCCGAGCAGACCGGCGCGCGCCGCGTCCAGTTGGATGCCGAACTCGCCGAGCTCGACGCGCAGCGCGCGCAGTTCGAGCAGCGCGCGGCCGACGGCGACAGCCGCTTCGAGCTTCTCGACGCGCAGCTCGGCGAAACGCAGGAGCGCCACGCCGCGCTCGACGATGACGTGATCGGCGCCGAGCGCCGGCTCGCCCAGGCGCGCGAACAGCTGCGCGCACTCGAGCACCAGGCGCAGGAGGCACGCTTCGCGGCGCGCTCGCTCGCCGCACGCCGCGCCGAGCTCGAGCGCGGCATCGAGACCGCGACCGCGCAGCTCGCCGACAACGCCCAATCGCAGACCCAGGCGCACGACGAGCTCGCGCGCCTGACCGACGCGTCGGCCCAGGCCGGGCTGCAGACCGCGCTTGCGCTGCGGCTCGAACGCGAGGCTGTGCTGGCCGCGCGGCGCAGCGAATACGACGACCTGACGGCGCGCCTGAAGCGCGCCGACGAGCAGCGCCTGCAGCACGAGCAGAGCCTCGCGCCGCTGCGCGAGCGCATCGTCAAGCTCCAGCTCGAGGAGCAGGCCGCGCAGCTCGGCGGTGCGCAGTACCTCGAGCAACTGATCGCGGCGAACGCCGATCTCGAAGCGCTCGGCGCCGGCATCGCGCAGGGCGGCGTGCGCCTGAGCGGGCTGCAGGGCGAGATCGACCGGCTGCAGCGCGAGATCGCCGCGCTCGGCGCCGTCAACCTCGCCGCGCTCGACGAGCTCACCGCGTCGCGCGAGCGCAAGACCTTCCTCGACGCGCAGAACGCCGATCTGGTCGAGGCGATGACGACGCTCGAAGACGCGATCCACAAGATCGACCTCGAAACGCGCGACCTGCTCGCCAGCACGTTCGACCAGGTCAACACGCACTTCGGCCGGATGTTCCCCACGCTCTTCGGCGGCGGCACCGCGAAGCTGGTGATGACGGGCGACGAGATCTTGGATGCCGGCGTGCAGGTGATGGCGCAGCCGCCGGGCAAGAAGAACAGCACGATCCATTTGCTCTCGGGCGGCGAGAAGGCGCTGACGGCGATCGCACTCGTGTTCGCGATCTTCCAGCTGAACCCGGCGCCGTTCTGCCTGCTCGACGAGGTCGACGCGCCGCTCGACGACGCCAACACCGAGCGCTACGCCGCGCTCGTCAAGGAGATGGCGCAGGGCACGCAGTTCCTGTTCATCAGCCACAACAAGATCGCGATGGAGATGGCCGAGCAACTGATCGGCGTGACGATGCAGGAGCAGGGCGTGTCGCGCATCGTCACGGTCGACATCCAGGGTGCCGTGAGCCTCGCCGAAGCGGCCTGACTGCATCGGCATGAGTAACACGTTGACGATCGCGCTGGCCTGCCTCGGCGGCGTGGTGCTGGCCGGGGTGATCGCGCACGGCACCTGGCAGGCGCGCCGCGCCGACCCGAAGCGCGCCGAGCGAGCGCCCGAGCGCAGCGAACCGCGTGAGCCGGTGATGGACGGCCTCGCGCCCGAGGCCAGCGCGGCCGAGACCGCGGCCACGCTCGCCGCCTTGCACGAGCCCGCGCCCGAGCGCCGCCCGAACCGGCGCGCGGTGCCGCGGCTCGACGCGCTGATCGACTCGATCGCGACGCTCGCGGTCGAGCTTCCGGTGGCCGGCGCGCAGGCGCTCGCGCACCTGCCGACGACGCGCCGCGCCGGCGGCAAGACCTTCATGATCGAGGGCCTGAACGCCGACAGCGGCGAGTGGGAGTCGCCCGCCGCCGAGCAGCGCTATGGCGAGTTCCAGGCCGGCGTGCAGCTCGCCAACCGCACCGGCGCGCTCAACGAGATCGAATACTCCGAGTTCGTGCAGAAGGTGCAGGCGTTCGCCGACGCGGTCGGCGCGAGCGCCGACTTCCCCGACATGCTCGAGGCCGTCGCGGCTGCGCGCGAACTCGACCAGTTCGCGAGCGCGCACGACGCGCAGCTCGCGGTGCACTTGCGCGCACGCGGCGCGGCGTGGAGCGTCGGCTACATCCAGCAGCACGCCGGGCGCCAGGGCTTCGTCGCCGGCGTGGTGCCGGGGCGGCTGGTGCTGCCGTCGGCCGACGAAGGGGCGCCGCCGGTGCTGACCCTGACCTTCGACTCGCAGGCCGCGCTCGCCGACGACCCGAATCTCGCCGCGGTGCGCGACGTGACGCTGCACTTCGACGTGCCGCAGACCGAGGCCGCGGCCGATCCGTTCGCGGCGTGGCGCGCGCGTGCCGCGGCGCTCGCCGCCGACATGGACGCGGCGATCGTCGACGACCACGGCCGCGCGCTCGCCGACGAGAGCTTCGCCGCGATCGGCCGCGAGCTCGGCCAGCTTTACGCGGCGCTCGAAGCGCGCGAACTCGCGGCCGGCTCGCCGGCGGCGCGGCGGCTGTTCAGCTGAGCGGGC
>DATMIN010000422.1:0-4097 GCA_035554275.1 Burkholderiaceae bacterium | reverse complement strand
CGCCACGCCCGGCGGCATCGTCTCCGACCCGGCCAGCTTCAACCTGATGCTGCAGCACTGCACGACGGTCTGGCTGCAGGCCGCACCGGAAGATCACATGAGGCGCGTCGTCGCCCAGGGCGACACCCGCCCGATCGCGGCGAGCCGCGAGGCGATGGAAGACCTGAAGTCGATCCTCGCCGGGCGTGCGGCCTTCTATTCGAAGGCCGACCTTCAGGTCGACACCAGCGCACAGCCGCTGGCGGAGACGTTCGCGACGCTGCGCTCGCGAGTCCGCGAAGCCTTGTTCGAGACGGCCGAGCCATATATGCAATAAAGTGCTTATCTCTGTTGACGGCGTCCAACGTAGGCACTATGCTTCCTGTCATGGCCTTCCCGCCGCATGCAGTGAACTGCACTCGATCTCGGAGCAACCCATGAGCACAGCCCCTCGCGTCGACTACCAGACCTCGCCCGACCGATACCGCCACTGGAAGCTCCGCTTCGAGGGGACTGTGGCCACGCTCGCCGCCGACTTCGACGAGAACGCCGGCCTGCGCCCGGGCTACAAGCTCAAGCTGAACAGCTACGACCTCGGCGTCGACATCGAGCTGAACGACGCGATCAACCGCATCCGTTTCGAGCACCCCGAGGTGCGCACGGTCGTCGTCACGAGCGCGAAGGAGAAGGTGTTCTGCTCCGGCGCGAACATCTTCATGCTCGGCGTCTCGAGCCACGCCTGGAAGGTGAACTTCTGCAAGTTCACGAACGAGACCCGCAACGGCCTCGAAGACAGCTCGGCCCACAGCGGCCTGAAGTTCCTCGCCGCGGTCAACGGCGCGTGCGCCGGCGGCGGCTACGAGCTGGCGCTGGCGTGCGACGAGATCATCCTCGTCGACGACCGCAGCAGCGCCGTCAGCCTGCCCGAGGTGCCGCTGCTCGGCGTGCTGCCCGGTACCGGCGGCCTGACCCGCGTGACCGACAAGCGCCACGTGCGCCACGACCGCGCCGACCTGTTCTGCACCAGCGTCGAGGGCGTGCGCGGCCAGAAGGCGAAGGAGTGGCGGCTCGTCGACGAGATCGCCAAGCCGGCGCAGTTCGCCGCGAAGGTGCAGGAGCGCGCGCGCCAGCTCGCCGCCGGCAGCGACCGCCCGGCCGATGCGAAAGGCGTCGCGCTGACGCCGCTCGCGCGCACGATCGAGGCCGATGCGCTGCGCTACGACCACGTCGCGATCGAGATCGACCGCGCCAAGCGCACCGCGACGTTCAACGTGAAGGCGCCGAGCGGCGCGCAGCCGGCCGACAGCGCCGGCATCGAAGCCGCCGGCGCCGACTGGTACCCGCTGCAACTCGCGCGCCAGCTCGACGACGCGATCCTCGAGATGCGCACCAACGAGCTCGACATCGGCACCTGGCTGATCAAGACCGAGGGCGACGCCGCCGCGGTGCTGGCGATGGACGCCGCGCTCGTCGCGCACCGCGAGCACTGGCTGGTGCGCGAGACGACCGGCGCGCTGCGCCGCGCGCTGGCGCGGCTCGACGTGTCGTCGCGCAGCCTGTTCGCGCTGATCGAGCCCGGCTCGTGCTTCGCCGGCACCTTCCTCGAGCTGGCGCTCGCCTGCGACCGCATCTACCACCTCGCGCTGCCGGATGACGAAGCGAAGGCACCGAAGATCACCGTGGCCGACGCGAACTTCGGCCTGTACCCGATGGTCACCGGCCAGAGCCGGCTGCAGCGCCGCTTCTACGACGAGGCGCCGGCGATGGACGCGGTGCGGGCGGTGTCGCAAGACACCTCGAAAGGTGTCGCCGGCAAGCCGCTCGACGCCGACGCCGCGTTCGCGCTCGGCCTCGTCACCAGCAACCCCGACGACATCGACTGGGCCGACGAGACCCGCATCGCGATCGAGGAGCGCGTCTCGATGAGCCCCGACGCGCTGACCGGCATGGAAGCCAACCTGCGCTTCAACGGCCCCGAGAACATGTTCACCCGCGTCTTCGGGCGCCTGACGGCGTGGCAGAACTGGATCTTCCAGCGCCCGAACGCGGTCGGCGAGAAGGGCGCGTTGAAGGTCTACGGCAAGGGCGACAAGGCCGCGTTCGACTGGAACAGAGTCTGAGCGACCCGACCGACCGCCGTCACATCAGGAGTACCGAGACATGTCCTCGATCAACTACAGCGACAAGATCCCGAACAACGTCAACCTCGCCGAAGACCGCACGCTGCAGCGCGCGCTCGAGCAATGGCAGCCGAGCTTCCTGTCGTGGTGGGACGACATGGGACCGGACGGCACCCAGAACTTCGACGTCTACCTGCGCACCGCGACCAGCGTCGACCCGCAGGGCTGGGCCCAGTTCGGCCATGTCAAGATGCCCGACTACCGCTGGGGCATCTTCCTGAACCCGGGCGAGGCCGATCGCAAGATCCACTTCGGCGACCACCTCGGCGAGCCGGCCTGGAACGACATCCCCGGCGAGTACCGCGCCAACCTGCGCCGCATCATCGTCACGCAGGGCGACACCGAGCCGGCGTCGGTCGAGCAGCAGCGCCACCTGGGCGCCACCGCGCCGAGCATGTACGACCTGCGCAACCTGTTCCAGATCAACGTCGAGGAGGGCCGCCACCTGTGGGCGATGGTCTACCTGCTGCACAAGCACTTCGGCCGCGACGGCCGCGAAGAGGGCGAGGCACTGCTCGAGCGCCGCAGCGGCCAGCAAGACAACCCGCGCATCCTGCAAGCGTTCAACGAGGCGACGCCCGACTGGCTGAGCTTCTTCATGTTCACCTACTTCACCGACCGCGACGGCAAGTTCCAGCTCTGCGCGCTGGCCGAGAGCGCGTTCGACCCGCTCGCGCGCACGACCAAGTTCATGCTGACCGAAGAGGCGCACCACATGTTCGTCGGCGAGTCGGGCATCGGCCGCGTCATCAACCGCACCTGTGCGGCGATGAACGAGCTGAAGACCGACGATCCCGCGAAGCTGCGCGAGGCCGGCGTGATCGACCTGCCGACCATCCAGCGCTACCTCAATTTCCACTTCAGCGTCACGATCGACCTGTTCGGCGCCGACGAATCGAGCAACGCCGCCACCTTCTACAGCACCGGGCTGAAGGGCCGCTACGAGGAAGGCAAGCGCGCCGACGACCACCAGCTGCGCGGCCAGACCTACAAGGTGCTCAACGTGCAGGGCAACCAGCTCGTCGAAAAGGACGTGCCGATGCTCAACGCGCTCAACGAGGTGCTGCGCGACGACTTCATCAAGGACAGCGTCTCCGGCGTCGGCCGCTGGAACAAGCTGATCGAGAAGGCCGGCCTGCCGCACCGGCTGACCACGCCGCACAAGGCGTTCCATCGCAACATCGGCGCGCTCTCGGGCGTCAAGATCTCGCCCGACGGCCGGGTGGTCAGCGAATCCGAATGGGCCGCTAAGAAGGACGAGTGGCTGCCGAACGAAGGCGACCGCGCGTACGTCACGAGCCTGATGGGCCGCGTCGTCGAGCCGGGCAAGTTCGCGAACTGGATCGCGCCGCCGGTGATCGGCATCAACCGCCAGCCGGTCGACTTCGAATACGTCCGTTTCAATTGACCCACCCCCGTAGCGGCTGCGCCGCTCCCCCTCAAGGGGGCGACGCCAGCGGCCCGGCAGAGCCGGATCCGCGGCATCCGCTTGATCATGCGAGGACCTGTGGACCATAGCGACGTCACCGTCATCAAGCAGCACCTGATCGACCCGGAGATCTGCATCCGCTGCAACACCTGCGAATCGGTGTGCCCGGTCAACGCGATCACGCACGACGCGAACAACTACGTCGTCGACGCCGACATTTGCAACGGGTGCATGGCCTGCATCTCGCCGTGCCCGACCGGCTCGATCGACAACTGGCGCACGGTGCCGAAGCCGCGCGCCTACAGCCTCGACGAGCAGCTCGGTTGGGGCGAGCTGCCGCCCGAGCTGAGCGCCGAGGAGCTGGCGCAGGCCGGCGTCGCCGATGTCGAGGCCGCGCTCGCGCCGGCCGAAGCGCCGACGCCTGCCGCCGGCGCGAGCGACGACAGCGCGCCGTTGGTCAGCGCCCAGTTCGGCGCGACGCTGCCGCCGTGGTCGGCCGCGCACGCGTA
>DATMIN010000421.1:0-2022 GCA_035554275.1 Burkholderiaceae bacterium | reverse complement strand
CCGACGAGGCCGTGCTGATCGGCCCTGCTGCCAGCCGCGAGTCCTACCTGGTGATGGACAAGATCATCGACGCCTGCAAGCAGACCGGCGCGCAGGCCGTGCATCCGGGCTACGGCTTCCTCAGTGAGAACGCAGCTTTCGCCAAGCGCCTGGAAGAAGAAGGCATCGTCTTCATCGGCCCGAAGCACGCATCCATCGCCGCGATGGGCGACAAGATCGCGTCGAAGAAGCTGGCCGGCGCGGCCAAGGTCAACACCATCCCCGGCGTCAACTCGGCCATCGGCACGCCCGAGCACGCGGTCGAGATCGCCAAAGGCATCGGCTACCCGGTGATGATCAAGGCCTCGGCCGGCGGCGGCGGCAAGGGGCTGCGCGTGGCCTTCAACGACAAGGAAGCGTTCGAAGGGTTCAGCTCCTGCCGCAACGAGGCGCGCAACAGCTTCGGCGACGACCGCGTCTTCATCGAGAAGTTCGTCGAGGAGCCGCGCCATATCGAGATCCAGGTGCTCGGCGATGCGCACGGCAACTGCGTCTACCTGCACGAGCGCGAGTGCTCGATCCAGCGCCGCCACCAGAAGGTGATCGAGGAGGCGCCGTCGCCGTTCATCAGCGAGGCGACACGCCAGGCGATGGGCGAGCAGGCGGTCGCGCTGGCGAAGGCGGTCAACTACCAGAGCGCCGGCACCGTCGAGTTCGTCGTCGGCAAGGACCAGAGCTTCTACTTCCTCGAGATGAACACGCGGCTGCAGGTCGAGCACCCGGTGACCGAGTGCATCACCGGGCTCGATCTGGTGGAGCAGATGATCCGCGTGGCGGCCGGCGAGAAGCTGGCGTTCACGCAGGAACAGATTCCGCGCCGGGGTTGGGCGATCGAGTGCCGCATCAACGCCGAAGACCCGCTGCGCGGCTTCTTGCCGAGCACCGGGCGGCTGATCGCGTTCCAGCCGCCGGCGACGACGATGGAGGCGTCGAAGCCCGTGCCCGCCACCGGAGGCATTCGTGTCGACACCGGCGTCTACGAAGGCGGCGAGATCCCGATGTTCTACGACTCGATGATCTGCAAGCTGATTGCGTGCGGCGCCGACCGGGTTGATGCGATCGCGAAGATGCGCACGGCGCTCGACGCGTTCGTGATCCGCGGCATCTCGAGCAACATCCCGTTCCAGGCCGCGCTGCTCGCGCACCCTCGTTTTGTGGCTGGCGACTTCAACACCGGCTTCATCGCCGAGCAGTACCCGAAGGGCTTCACGCTCGAGTCGGTGCAGCACGTCGATCCGAACTTCCTGCTCGCGCTGGCCGTGGCGCTGAACCGCCGCGTGCTCGCGCGCTCGGCCGGCATCAGCGGCCAGCTGCCCGGGCACGAGCTGCAGGTCGGCAGCGACTACGCCGTCGTGCAGATCGATGCCGAGGGTCATCGCGCGGTGACACCGGCGACCGTGACGATGGCCGGCGACACCTACAACGTCGTGGTCGCCGGCCGGCCCTACGCGATCCGCTTCGACGGCCACCTGCGCGACGTGGCGGTGCACGGCAGCGTCAACGGCGCGCCGTTCAGCGCCCAGATCGAGCGCCAGATGCTCGCCTACCGCGTGATGCACCACGGCGCACAGGTCGAGGTGCGCGTGCTGTCGCCGCGCGCCGCCGAGCTGCACGCGCTGATGCCGTTCAAGGCGCCGCCCGACCTGTCGAAGTTCCTGCTCTCGCCGATGCCTGGGCTGCTCGTCGACGTGGCGGTGCAGCCGGGCCAGGCGGTGCGCGCCGGCGAGCGGCTCGCGGTGATCGAGGCGATGAAGATGGAGAACATCCTCGTCGCGCAGCGCGACGGCACGGTCGCGAAGGTGCTGGCGACGAAGGGCGAGAGCCTCGCGGTCGATCAGGTGATCCTCGAGTTCGAGCGTTCGGGAGCCGACGCATGAGCGCCGCCCGACCGTTCAGGGTGCTCGGCCTGCAGCAGGTCGCGATCGGCGGGCCGAGCAAGGCGCGGCTGCGCGCGCTGTGGGTCGACCAGCTCGGCCTCGAGGT
>DATMIN010000420.1:0-2653 GCA_035554275.1 Burkholderiaceae bacterium | reverse complement strand
CAGCTACGCGATCCCGACCGAAGGCGGCGGCATGCACGTCCACTGCTCGACCCAGCACCCGAGCGAGATGCAGCACCTGGTCGCGCACGCGCTGAAGCGCCACGCGCACGACGTGCACGTCGAGTGCCGGCGCATGGGCGGGGGCTTCGGCGGCAAGGAATCGCAGTCGGCCCTCTTCGCATGCGTCGCGGCCGTCGCCGCGTCGAAGCTGCAGCGGCCGGTCAAGCTGCGGCTGGACCGCGACGACGACTTCCTGATCACCGGCCGGCGCCACTGCTTCTGGTACGAGTACGAAGCCGGCTTCGACGCCGCCGGCCGCGTGCTCGGCGTCGAGGTCACGATGGTCTCGCGCGCCGGGCATTCGGCCGACCTGTCGGGGCCGGTGATGACGCGGGCCCTGTGCCACTTCGACAACGCCTACTGGCTGCCGAACGTCGCCGCGCACGGCTACTCGGGCAAGACCCACACGCAGAGCAACACCGCGTTCCGCGGCTTCGGGGGGCCGCAGGGGGCGATCGCGATCGAGAACATCCTCGACTCGATCGCCCGCGCGCTCGGCCACGACCCGCTCGACGTGCGGCGCGCGAACTTCTACGGCACGGACACCAACAACGTGACACCCTATGGCCAGGTCATCGACGACAACATCGTCGACGACGTGGTCGCCGCATTGGAATCCTCGAGCGACTACCGCGCGCGCCGCGACGCCGTGGCCGCGTTCAACGCCGCGAGCCCGGTGCTCAAGCGCGGCCTGGCGCTGACGCCGCTGAAGTTCGGCATCTCGTTCAACGTCAAGCACTTCAACCAGGCCGGCGCGCTGGTTCATGTCTACACCGACGGCTCGATCCTCGTGAACCACGGCGGCACCGAGATGGGCCAGGGCCTGAACACCAAGGTCGCGCAGGTCGTCGCGCACGAGCTCGGCGTCGCGTTCGAGCGCGTGCGCGTGACCGCGACCGACACGCAGAAGGTCGCGAACACCTCGGCCACCGCCGCGTCGACCGGCGCCGATCTGAACGGCAAGGCCGCGCAGGACGCCGCGCGCCGCATCCGCGAGCGCCTGTCGATGAGCGCCGCCGCGCACGCCGGCGGCGAGCCGCACGAGGTGCGCTTCGCGAACGATCGGGTCGAGGTCGCCGGCCGCACGCTGACGTTCGATGCGGTCGTCGCGCAGGCCTATCTCGACCGCGTGCAGCTCTGGTCCGACGGCTACTACGCGACGCCCGGGCTGAGCTGGAACCGCGACACGATGCAGGGCCACCCGTTCTACTACTTCGCCTACGGCGCCGCCGCGAGCGAGGTCGTGATCGACACGCTGACCGGCGAGTGGAAGCTGCTGCGCGCCGACATCCTGCACGACGCCGGCCGCGCGCTGAACCCGGCCATCGATATCGGCCAGATCGAGGGCGCGTTCATCCAGGGCATGGGCTGGCTGACGACCGAAGAACTCGTGTGGCACCCCGCCGACGGCTCGAAGAACGCCGGCAAGCTGACGACGCACGCGCCGAGCACCTACAAGATCCCGACCGCGAACGACTACCCGCCGGTGTTCAACGTCAAGCTCTACGACGGCGCGAACCGCAGCGACAGCATCCACCGCAGCAAGGCGGTCGGCGAGCCGCCGCTGCTGCTGCCGTTCTCGGTGTTCTTCGCGATCCGCGATGCGGTCTCGGCGGCCGGCGAGCATCGCGCCGATCCGCCACTGAGCGCGCCGGCGACGAGCGAAGCGATCCTGCGCGCGGTCGACGCGGTGCGCGCCGCGAGCACGGCGGCGCGATGAACCGGCTCGTTCGCGAACGCGCGCGGCAGTGGCTCGCCGATGCGCGCCGCGCGGTCGTCGTCGAGGTCGCGCAGGCGCTCGGCTCGGCGCCGCGCGAGGCCGGCGCGCGGATGCTCGTCGGCGCCGACGAATGCGTCGGCACGGTCGGCGGCGGGCACCTCGAGCTGAAGGCGATCGAACGCGCCCGCGCGATGCTGGTGGCCGGCGAACAAGCACCGCACACCGAACATTTCCCGCTCGGCCCGGCGCTCGGCCAGTGCTGCGGCGGCGCGGTGACGCTCGCGTACCGCGCGCTCGATGCGCATGCGCTCGCCGCCTGGCCCGAGCCCGCGCCGCTGTTCCACCTGCAGCTCTACGGCGCCGGCCACGTCGGCCGCGCGATCGCGACGCTGCTCGCGACGCTCGATGTGCGCGTCGACTGGATCGACGAGCGCGAGAGCGAGTTCGCGTCGGCGTCCACGCTCGGCACGCCGTGGCCGGCGCATCTGCGGCGCGTCTGCGTCGACGCGGTCGAGGCCGAGGTGCGGCTCGCCCCGCCCGGCGCGTTCTACCTCGTGCTGACGCACCGGCACGACCTCGACCTGCGCATCACCGAGGCGATCCTCGCGCGCGGCGACTTCGGCTTCCTCGGCCTGATCGGCTCGAAGACGAAGCGCCAGCGTTTCGTGCACCGCTTCGAGCAGCGCGGCATCGCACCGCAGACGATCGCGCGGATGACGTGCCCGATCGGCATCGAAGGCGTCGCCGCCAAAGAGCCCGAGGTGATGGCGGTCGCGATCGTCGCGCAATTGCTGCAGCGCCTGCCGCAGGGCTCATGAACACCGCCGGCCCGGCAGCCGCCAACGCGCCGCCGGGCTACCGCACGAAGCAGGA
>DATMIN010000419.1:0-5732 GCA_035554275.1 Burkholderiaceae bacterium | reverse complement strand
CGCGCAGTCTCGTGGACCTTCTCCGGATCATGGAGCGGGTTGTCTCGGCCGGCGCTTATTTCCGTTCGCTGACAGAACCGATTGACACGTCTGACCCGATGGGGGAATTTATGCTGCAGGTGCTCGGCGCGGTGGCGCAGTTGAATCGCTCGATGATTTTGCAGTCTTGCGCGGCGGGGCGCGTCGAGGCTAGGCGGCGGGGGGTCAGGTTCGGGTCGCCGATCAGCATTCCTCGTGATGAGGTACTGCGGCTGCGGTCTCAGGGTCTGATGTGGAAGGTGGTTGCCGGCGTGCTTGGCTGTTCTCGGTCACAAGTCATGCTTGCAGCGTCCGGTCGTCGTGTCGGCGATGGGGGCGACGGCCGGCGCCGAGTCGCATAATCCATAATCGCGCATGCTCGCACGACTGTCGGCGTTCGTCATCTGGGCCCTGGTGGCCGCAACCGCGGTGTTCTGGGGCCTGCGCCTGCTGGTGCGCGCGCCTCAGGCGCCGGCGTACGCGGTGCCGGTCGGCGATGCCACGGCGGTGCGCGCCGACCTGACGCGGCTGCTCGGCAGCGCCCCGGTCGCCGCGGTGTCGGTGGCCGCGGCGCCCGAAGCGGCGTCGCGCTTCAAGCTCTGGGGCGTGGTCGCGGCGCGTGATGCCAATGCGGCGCCGGGCGTCGCGCTGATCGCGGTCGACGGCAAGATGCCCAAGGCGTATCCGGTCGGCGCACGGATCGACGACGACCTGGTGCTCCAGTCGGTGAGCCTGCGCAGCGCGTCGATCGCGCCGTCGGGCGGCACCGGCCAGACCATCACGCTGCAATTGCCGCCGCCGGTGGCGGCCGCGACCGGCAGCCTGCCGCTGCCCGGCTTCGGCGCGCCCGGCATGGCGCCGATGCCGCGGCCCGTGCCGTCGTTCGGCCAGCCGATGCTGCCGCAGCAGGTCGCGCCGCGGCCCGACTCGGGCGCGCCGACGCAATGACCGGCGCCGAGCCGGCGCGTCAGAACGACGTGTTCGGCTCGGTGGTGGTGTTGATCGCACCCGGGTGCGTCGGGCCGGCTTCTTCGCCTTCCGCCACTTCCGTCAGCAGTGCCGCGGCGCTGCGCACCAGCGGCCACGCCAGCGTGGCGCCGGTGCCGTCGGTGCTTTCCATGCCGAGCTCGAGCAGCGCCGAGGCGTGGAACAGCGCCAGTGCCTGGTCGAGGCCTTCGTGGCTGTGGCTGCGGCAGTAGATGCAGTAGTCGGTCACGGCCGGCGCGATGCGCGCCGCCACCATCAGCGCGGCGCAGGCGGGCATGCCGTCGACGACGATCAGGTGCCGCTTGCTGCCGGCCACCAGCATCACGCCGACCATCATCGCCATCTCGAAGCCGCCGAACGCGGCCAGCACCTCGACCGGGTCCATCGCGTCCTTGTGGCGCGCCTGCGCGGTCTGCAGCACCGCGAGCAGGTGGCCGAGCGTGGACTCTTCCATGTCCGGCCCGGAGATCAGCAGGTCGCTGAGGTTCGCGCCGGCCAGGCGCGACAGCACCAGCGCCGCGCTCTCGAGCGAGCCGACGCCGATGCCGGCGCAGACCACCGCGTTGCCGACCAGCGAGTCGGCGATCTCCATGCCGGCGCGGATCGCCGCATGCGCCTGCTCGACCGACATCGCCGCGGTGACGCGCGCATTGCGCGTGCCGTGCGCGATCTTGCGGGCGAGCAGCCGCGCGTGCGGGTTCACCGACTCGGCGATGCCGCAGTCGACGACCGACAGCTCCAGCCCCTGGATGCGCGCGAACACCGACAGCGGCAGCTGCGAGGTCAGCAACTGATGCGCGACCAGTGCCGTCGACGGCATGCCGGCGACGCCCAGGCCTTCGACCGCGAGACCGTGGTCGGCCGCGAAGATCGCGATCTGCGGCGTGCGAAAGCGCGGCTTCAGCGTGTTCTGGATCAGCCCGAGGCGCACCGCGAGCGCTTCGAGTTCGCCCAGGCTGCCGGTGGTCTCGGCGCGGCGCGCGAGCTTCTGGCGCAGCGCCTGCTCGAGCAACGGGTTCGACGTGGCGGAGATGAGCGAGCGCGTGACCGACATGGGCGTCCGTGAAGTCGTCCGGGGTTCGAACTGGGCGCGATTGTGAGGCCGCAGGCCGGCCGCATGCAATCGGCGAGCGCCGGCGTCAGCGCAGAAACAGCCGGTAGACGGGGTTGTCGGTCTCGTCCTCGCACGGGTACGCGAGGCCTTCGAGAAATGCCTTGAAGCGCTGCTTGTCGGCGCGCGGCACCTGGATGCCGACGAGGATGCGGCCGTGGTCGGCGCCCTGGTGCCGGTAGTGGAACAGGCTGATGTTCCAGCCCGGGTGCATGCTCGACAGGAAGCGCATCAGCGCGCCCGGCCGTTCGGGGAACACGAAGCGGTACAGGCGCTCGTCGTTCGCGAGCGCGCTGCGGCCGCCGACCATGTGGCGCACGTGCTCCTTCGCGAGCTCGTCGCCGGTCAGGTCGAGCGTGTCGAAGCCGTGCGCGGTGAAATGCCGCGCGAGCTCGGCCGATTCGGCGCGCCGCGCGGTCGCCACGCCGACGAACACGTGGGCCTGCTTCGAGTCGGAGATGCGGTAGTTGAACTCGGTCACCGAGCGTGGCCCGAGCAACTCGCAGAAGCGCCTGAAGCTGCCGCGCTCCTCGGGGATCGTGACGGCGAACAGCGCCTCGCGCTCCTCGCCGACCTCCGCGCGCTCGGCGACGAAGCGCAGCCGGTCGAAGTTCATGTTCGCGCCGCAGGTGATCGCCACCAGCGTCTGGCCGCGGCAGCCGTGCGTGGCGACGTACTGCTTGAGCGCCGCCACGCCGAGCGCGCCCGACGGCTCGAGGATGCTGCGCGTGTCCTGGAACACGTCCTTGATCGCGGCGCAGGCAGCGTCGGTGTCGACCACGACGTAGTCGTCGACGAGCTCGCGCGCGAGCCGCAGCGTCTCTTCGCCGACCAGCTTGACCGCGGTGCCGTCGGCGAACAGGCCGACATCGGTGAGCGCGACACGCTTGCCGGCGCGCACCGAGCGCAGCATCGCGTCCGAGTCGTGGGTCTGCACACCGATCACGCGGATCTCCGGGCGCACCGCCTTGATGTAGGCCGCGACCCCCGAGATCAGCCCGCCGCCGCCGATCGCGACGAACACGGCGTCGATCGGGCCCTGGTGCTGGCGCAGGATCTCCATCGCGATCGTGCCCTGGCCGGCGATCACGTCGGGGTCGTCGAACGGGTGCACGAAGGTCAGGCCGCCCTCGGCCTCGAGTTCGAGTGCGCGCAGGTGGGCGTCGGAGTAGCTCTCGCCGTGCAGCACGACGCGCGCGCCGTATGACGCGACGGCGTCGACCTTCACCTGTGGCGTCGTCACCGGCATCACGATCGTCGCGCTGCAGCCCAGCCGCTGCGCCGCCAGCGCGACGCCCTGGGCGTGGTTGCCGGCCGATGCGCAGATCACGCCGTGTTCGCGCTGCGCGGGGCTGAGCTGCACCATCTTGTTGTAGGCGCCGCGCAGCTTGAAGCTGAACACGGGCTGGGTGTCCTCGCGCTTGAGCAGCACGGTGTTGTCGAGCCGCTCCGACAGGCGGCGCGCCGGCTCGAGGGCGGTCTCGATCGCGACGTCGTAGACCCGCGCGGTGAGGATCTTCTGCAGGTAGTCGGCGAGCGACAGCGGCGGCGTGCGCTTCGTGCCGCGCCGGCCTGCGGTCTTGTTCTTGTCGGCGACCATGCGCGTTGCGTCTCCTGCGGCCTTGCGTTCGGGGCGCCGCATCATAGCGGCGCGCTGCCGCGGATCAGGCGGACATAAAAAAGCCCAAGGCATTGCTGCCTTGGGCTGAATCCACCAATGGAGGAGGTGGAGGAGACAATCGTTCGCGCTGGCGACCGGAGGATCAGATCACGCCCGGTCTTGCTGTCGATGAATGCAGTGTAGAGTGTTTTTTGTTGCGCCGCAATAAACCGTCAGATTGGCGACGGCAGCGCACGCTTTGAGTGCAGACGACAACCTGGGGCGCGACGATGGAGTGCACGATCGACTGGATGCCGGCCAACGGCATGGCCTTTTCGGCCGAGACCGGCAGCGGCCATTTGCTGACGATGGATGGTGCGCCCGACGGCGGTGGCCGCAACCTCGCGCCGCGCCCGATGGAGACGGTGCTGGCCGGCACCGGCGGCTGCACCGCCTACGACGTGGTGCTGATCCTGCAGCGCGGCCGCCACGATGTGCGCGGCTGCCGAGTGGAGGTGCGCGCCGAGCGCGCGCCGACCGACCCGAAGGTGTTCACCGCGATTCATCTCCACTTCATCGTCAGCGGGCCGGGGCTCAGCGCGGCCGCGGTCGAGCGGGCGGTGCAGCTGTCGCACGAGAAGTACTGTTCGGCGACCATCATGTTGGCCAAGACCGCGCTGGTGACCACGAGCTTCGAGGTGCGGGCCGGGTAGCGGCGCGCGATCGCCCGAAGGTCTGCCGACGCTGGCCGTCAAAGGCGATGGGCGGTGGTCGTCATGACCCGCGCTGCCGCGCGCATCGCCCAGCGCACCGGCGCCGGCAGCGGCGCGGCGCCCGCTTGGCGAGCAGCCGCGCCGTGCCGAGCCTCGTCGGCCATCATCTTCTCGACGATCGCGCGCGAGCGGCTGTCGGCGGCGGGCAGCCGGTCGAGATGGCTGCCCAGGTGCTGCTCGACCTGGCGCTCGGTCTCCACCACGAAGCCCAGGCTGACGGCGTCGCCGGCACGCCCGGCGAGCAAGCCGAGCGCGAACGAGCCGGCGTACCAGAGCGGGTTCAGGATGCTGGGGCGGGCGCCGAGTTCGCGCAGACGCTGCCGGGTCCAGGCGAGGTGGTCCGTCTCCTCGCGCGCGGCCTCGTCGAACTGCCGGCGCAGCGTCGGGTCACGTGTCGCGAGCGACTGGGCGCTGTACAGTGCCTGCGCGCAGACCTCGCCGACGTGATTCACCCGCATCAGGGCGCCTGCCAGCGCGCGCTGCGCCGGCTCCAGGGGCGTGTCGGGTTCGGTGTGCGAGACGGGGTAGGGGCGCCCGGCCGGGCCCGCGCCCGACAGCGTTCTCAGCGCGCCGTCGGCGGCAGTCAGGAGCGAGTCGATCGGTGTCAAGGGAGCAATCTGGTTGATGCGGCGTCCCCGGCATTATTGCCAGCGCGGCTTTCCTCGCGCTCGAGCGCCGAGCGGCCGCCCGTTCGCTGACGCGATTCCAGCGCCAAATCGGTGCGCAAAAGGGCTTCGCCGCTCGTTGTGCTCAGACAACATAAAGTCCTTTTTTGACCGCCGAGGCTTTCCAGTACCCGGCCCCTCTGGTGCAATACGCACAACTTCCGCTGAGGGGGTTGCGCCTGATCTGCCCGACGCGGGTGATTGTTGATCGGGACCTCTTGTTCAACCTAGGAGATAGTTGCAATGAAAAAATCTCTGCTCGCTCTCGCAGTGCTGGGCGCTTTCGCTGGTGTGGCATCGGCTCAATCCTCCGTCACCCTGTACGGCACGCTCGACGTGAACGGGCGCTACGTCAAGGCCGACGGCCAGAGCCGCAGCCTGACCCAGAGCACCGACGGCATCAACAGCAGCCAGCTGGGCTTCCGCGGCATCGAAGACCTCGGCGGTGGGCTGAAGGCTGGCTTCGTGCTGCTGGCCGGTGTGAACCCGGATTCGGGCACCACCAACAGCAAGTTCTTCAACCGTCGTTCGACCGTCAGCCTGATGGGTGGCTTCGGTGAAGTGCGTTTGGGCCGTGA
>DATMIN010000418.1:0-2391 GCA_035554275.1 Burkholderiaceae bacterium | reverse complement strand
TCGAGCCTGACCGACGAGCTGATCCGGCGCCTGCGCCTGGACCAGCGCGATGCGCTGCGCGTCGCGGTGATCTCGATCGACCCGAGCCGGCGCAAGAGCGGCGGCGCGCTGCTCGGCGACCGCATCCGGATGAACGCGATCAGCCCGTGGCGAAGGCAGGGCGCGGACGCGGACGCGTCCGGGGGCCAGCGCGTCTTCATGCGCAGCCTCGCGACGCGCGACTTCGGCAGCGAGATCAGCCAGGCGCTGCCCGACGTGCTGGCCGCGGTGAAGGCCAGCGGCGGGTTCGACCTGATCGTCGTCGAGACCTCGGGCATCGGCCAGGGCGACGCCGCGATCGTGCCGCTGGTCGACGTGCCGGTGTACGTGATGACACCCGAGTACGGTGCCGCGAGCCAGCTCGAGAAGATCGACATGCTCGACTTTGCCGAGTTCGTCGCGATCAACAAGTTCGACCGCAAGGGCAGCCTCGACGCGCTGCGCGACGTCGCCAAGCAGGTGCAGCGCAACAAGGAGGCGTGGAAGACGCCGACCGAGCAGATGCCGGTGTTCGGCACGATGGCGAGCCGCTTCAACGACGACGGCGTGACCGCGCTGTACCAGGCGCTTCGGACGCGGCTCGCGGCGCTCGGTCTGCGCGTGACCGACGGCACGCTGCCGCTCGCCGCGACGCGCCACAGCACGCACCAGGTCGCGATCGTGCCGGGTGCGCGCGTGCGCTACCTCGCCGACATCGCCGACACCGTGCGCGGCTACAAGCGCGACGCGCTCGCACAGGCGCGGCTCGCGCGCGAGATCCAGCAGCTGCGCGCCGCGGCGCGCATGCTCGAGACCGACAAGCCCGACAAGGCGCGCGCCAGCGAGGCCGCGATCGACCTCGCCATCAAGCGCGAGGCGCGGCTCGCGCTGAGCGCGAAGCAGCTGCTCGCGATGTGGCCGCAGATGCAGCAGGCGTACGCCGGCGACGAGTACGTCGTGAAGATCCGTGACAAGGAAATCCGCACCGCGCTTGTCTACACCACGCTGTCGGGCAGCAAGGTGCGCAAGGTCGCGCTGCCGCAGTACGAAGACCACGGCGAGATCCTCAAGTGGCTGATGCTCGACAACGTGCCGGGCAGCTTCCCGTACACCGCCGGCACGTTCGCGTTCAAGCGCGAAGGTGAAGACCCGACCCGGATGTTCGCCGGCGAGGGCGATGCATTCCGCACCAACACGCGCTTCAAGCTGCTGAGCGCCGGCATGCCGGCCAAGCGCCTGAGCACCGCGTTCGACTCGGTCACGCTCTACGGCAACGACCCGGATCTGCGGCCCGACATCTACGGCAAGGTCGGCAACTCGGGCGTCAGCATCGCGACGCTCGACGACATGAAGGTGCTGTACGGCGGCTTCGACCTGACCAATCCCGCGACCAGCGTGAGCATGACGATCAACGGCCCGGCGCCGACGATCCTCGCGATGTTCATGAACACCGCGATCGACCAGAACCTCGACAAGTTCCGCGCCGACAACGGCCGCGAACCCACCGCCGACGAGGCCAACAAGATCACCGCGTGGGTCAAGGAGAACGTGCGCGGCACGGTGCAGGCCGACATCCTGAAGGAAGACCAGGGCCAGAACACCTGCATCTTCAGCACCGAGTTCAGCCTGAAGGTGATGGGCGACATCGCCGAGTACTTCGTGCACCACAAGGTGCGCAACTTCTATTCGGTGAGCATCAGCGGTTATCACATCGCCGAGGCCGGCGCGAACCCGATCAGCCAGCTCGCGTTCACGCTCAGCAACGGCTTCACGTTCGTCGAAGCGTACCTGGCGCGCGGCATGCACATCGACGACTTCGCGCCGAACCTGAGCTTCTTCTTCAGCAACGGCATGGATCCGGAGTACACGGTGCTCGGCCGCGTCGCGCGGCGGATCTGGGCGGTGGCGATGCGCGATCGCTACGGCGCGAACGAACGCAGCCAGAAGCTGAAGTACCACGTGCAGACCAGCGGCCGCTCACTGCACGCGCAGGAGATCCAGTTCAACGACATTCGCACCACGCTGCAGGCGCTGATCGCGATCTACGACAACTGCAACTCGCTGCACACCAACGCCTTCGACGAGGCGATCACGACGCCGACGGAAGACTCGGTGCGCCGTGCAATGGCGATCCAGTTGATCATCAACCGCGAGTGGGGCCTGGCGAAGAACGAGAACCCGAACCAGGGCGCGTTCATCATCGACGAGCTGACCGAGCTGGTCGAGGAGGCGGTGCTGCAGGAGTTCGAGAAGATCGCCGAGCGCGGCGGCGTGCTCGGCGCGATGGAGACCGGCTACCAGCGCGGCAAGATCCAGGAAGAGTCGATGCACTACGAGATGCTGAAGCACACCGGCGAGTACCCGATCGTGGGC
>DATMIN010000417.1:0-5486 GCA_035554275.1 Burkholderiaceae bacterium | reverse complement strand
TCTTGACCTCGGGCGCGATGCCTTTGCTGCCGCTCTTCATGAACACCGGCATCAGCGCTTCGAGGTTGGCGCCGGCCGAGAACACGTCATCGGGCGACCAGAGCACGAGGCCCTGGTACTTCGCCTCGGCGATCTCGATCGCCTTCAACAGCCCCTCGATCACGAGCGGGCTGATCAGGTGCAGCTTCGCGGTGATGCTGGCGATCAGCACCTCGCCGTCGCGCGACCAGACGCGCACTTCGTCGTTCCTGAACTCTTCGGTGCCCGACTTCAGCGGCGCGACCGCGTCGGCGCCGAACACCGATTCGCGGAACGCCTGGCGCTGGTACACCGGCAGCGTGCTCGGCGCGACCCAGCGCATGTGCGCCGCGCTCCACGAGCCCTCGGCGCGGTGCACACCGCCGTGCGCCGCGACCGGGCCGTCGAACACCCAGGCCGGCAGCGGCGCTGCGCTCAGCGCCTTGCCGGCATCGATGTCTTCCTTGACCCATTGCGCCACCGTCGTCCAGCCGGCCGCCTGCCACAGCTCGAACGGGCCTTGGCTGACGCCGAAGCCCCAGCGCATCGCGAAGTCGATGTCGCGCGCGCTCTCGGCGATGTCGGCGAGGTGCACCGCGGCGTAGTGGAACGAGTCGCGCAGGATCGCCCACAGGAACTGCGCCTGTGGGTTCTTCGATTCGCGCAGCAGCTTGAGCCGCTCCGCGGGCGGCTTCTTCAGGATGCGCGCGACGATCTCGTCGGCCTTGCCGCCGCCGGCGACATATTCGCCGCTGGCCGCGTCGAACCGCAGGATGTCGCGGCCAGACTTCTTGTAGAAGCCGGCGCCGCTCTTCTGGCCGAGCGCGCCGCGCTCGATCAGCAGCGCCAGCACCTTCGGCGTCGCGTAGCTCGGGAAGAACGGGTCGCTCTCGAGGTTGTCCTGCAGCGTCTTGATCACGTGCGCCATCGTGTCGAGGCCGACGACATCGGCGGTGCGGAACGTCCCGCTCGACGCGCGGCCGAGCTTCTTGCCGGTCAGGTCGTCGACGGTGTCGTAGCTCAGGCCGAAGGTCTCGGCCTCCTTCATCGTCGCCAGCATGCCGGCGATGCCGACGCGATTGGCGATGAAGTTCGGCGTGTCCAGCGCGCGCACCACGCTCTTGCCGAGCGCGGTGGTCACGAACGCCTCGAGCTGGTCGACGACTTCGGGGTTCGTCGTCGAAGTGGCGATCAGCTCGACCAGCGCCATGTAGCGCGGCGGGTTGAAGAAGTGGATGCCGCAAAAGCGCGGCTTGATCTCTTCCGGCAGCACTTCCGACAACTTCGTGATCGACAGCCCCGAGGTGTTGCTCGCGACGATCGCGTGCGCTGCGATTGCCGGCGCGATCTTCTGATAGAGCGCGAGCTTCCAGTCCATGCGCTCGGCGATCGCCTCGATGATCAGGTCGCAGTCTTTGAGCTTGTCGAGGTGCTCTTCGTAGTTGGCCGGCTCGATCAGCGCGGCGTCGTCATTGAGGCCGAGCGGCGCGGGCTTGAGCTTCTTCAGCCCCTCGACCGCCTTCGTGACGATGCCGTTCTTCGGGCCGTCTTTGGCCGGCAGATCGAACAGGATCACGCTCACCTTGCAGTTGACCAGGTGGGCGGCGATCTGCGCGCCCATCACGCCGGCGCCGAGCACGGCGACCTTGCGCACGGGGAATCGGTTCATCTTCGTTACTCCTTCGGTCTCGAATGCATCGGTCACTCGACGCGGGTCCAGGTCTGGGTGCGGCCGAGCAGCGGCGCGCCGATGTAGCCGCGCACCTCGAGCTTTTTGCCACCGTCGGCCGGCGTCATGCGCACCTTGTAGGTCTTGCCGTCGTTCGGGTCGAGGATTTCGCCGCCCTCGAAGCGGCCCGGCTCGCCGCCGGCCTTGACGCCCTTGATGATCGTCAGCCCCAAGATCGGCTGACCCTTGCGCTCGTCACTGCACTGGTCGCAGACGGCCGCCTGCTTGGCCGGGTCGAGCAGCTTCTCGATCTTGCCGGTGAAGACCCCGCCGGCCTCGCTGATGCGCACCAGCGATTTCTCCTGCCTGGTCTCGTCGTCGATCGTCTTCCACAGGCCGGCCGGCGTGGCCTGCGCGTGCGCGAGGCCGGCGGCTAACGCGAGGCCGAGCGCGGCGGCGAGGGCGCGAATGCGAATCGTCATGGGGTTGTCTCCGTGTCTTGATGATGATCAGAACAGCGCCTCGTCCATCGCCATCAGCGGCGCCGCGCCGGCGCGCGCGCTGCGGATCAGCGCCGCGGTCTCGGGCAGCAGCTTGGCGAAGTAGAAGCGCGCGGTCGCGAGCTTGGCACGGTAGAACGGATCGCCGCTGTCGACCTTCGCGAGCGCGACCTTCGCCATCCGCGCCCAGAAGTACGCGAACATCAGGTGGCCGCACACGCGCAGGTAGTCGACCGCCGCGGCGCCGACCTCGTCGGGGTTCTTCAGCGCCTTCATGCCGATCTCGGTGGTCAGTTTGGTCAGCTTGTCGCCGAGGTCGGCGAGCGGGTTGACGAACTCCTGCATGTCTTCGTTCGTGCCTTCGTCCTCGACGAACTGCGCGACCAGCTTGCCGAACTTCTTCAGCTTGGCGCCGTTGTCGCCGAGCACCTTGCGGCCGAGCAGGTCGAGCGACTGGATCGTGTTCGTGCCCTCGTAGATCATGTTGATGCGCGAGTCGCGCACGAACTGCTCCATGCCCCACTCGGCGATGTAGCCGTGGCCGCCGAAGACCTGCATGCAGTGCGAGGTCGAGATCCACGCGTTGTCGGTCAGGAACGCCTTGAAGATCGGCGTGACGAGCGCGACCAGGTCGGCGCAGTCGGCGCGCACGGTGGAATCCTCGCTCGCGAGTTCCTTGTCGAGCTGCAGCGTCGTCCACATCGCCAGCGCACGGCCGCCCTCGGCGTAGGCGCGCGCGGTCAGCAGCATCTTGCGCACGTCGGGGTGGACGATGATGTTGTCGGCCGGCTGGTCGGGGTGTTTCGGGCCGGAGAGCGAGCGCATCTGGATGCGGTCCTTCGCGTATGCCGCCGCGTTCTGGTACGCCACCTCGGTCAGGCCCAGGCCCTGCATGCCGACACCCAGGCGCGCCGCGTTCATCATCACGAACATCGCCGCCAGGCCCTTGTTCGGCTGGCCGACGAGCGTGCCGATCGCGCCTTCGAGATTGATCTGCGCAGTCGCGTTGCCGTGGATGCCCATCTTGTGCTCGAGGCCGCCGCAGAAGATCGGGTTGCGCGCGCCGAGCGAGCCGTCGTCGTTGACGAGAAACTTCGGCACGACGAACAGCGAGATGCCCTTCGAGCCGGCCGGGGCATCGGGCAGCCGCGCGAGCACGAGGTGGACGATGTTCGCGGCCATGTCGTGCTCGCCGGCCGAGATGAAGATCTTGTTGCCGGTGAGCTTGTAGGTGCCGTCGGCACGCCCTTCGCCAAGGACGGGATCGGCCTTGGTCCGCAGCAGCCCGAGGTCGGTGCCGCAGTGCGCTTCGGTCAGGCACATCGTGCCGGTCCACTCGCCGCTGACCAGCTTGGGCAGGTAGGTCTTCTTCTGCGCGTCGGAGCCGTGCGCGACCAGCGCCTCGTACGCGCCGTGCGACAGGCCCGGGTACATCGTCCACGCCTGGTTGGCCGAGTTCAGCATCTCGTACAGGCACTGGTTCACGACGTGCGGCAGGCCCTGGCCGCCGAACGCCGGGTCGCAGCTCAGCGCCGGCCAGCCGCCTTCGACGTACTGCGCATAGGCCTGCTTGAAGCCCTTCGGCGCGGTGACCTCGTGGGTGCTCTTGTCGAGCACGCAGCCCTGCTCGTCGCCGATGCGGTTCAGCGGTGCGATCACGTTGGCGGCGAACTTGCCGCCCTCCTCGACGACCGCGTTGATCGTGTCGGCGTCGATCTCGGCGTGCGCGGGCAGCGCCTTCAGCTCGTCGACGACGCCGAGCAACTCGTGCATCACGAACTGGAAATCGCGCAACGGCGGGGTGTACTGCGGCATGGAAGCTCCTGAGGCGATTGAAGAAGATCAGGCCGACGCGGTGCTGCGCTTGCGGCGCGCAGCGGCGCTCGGCGTGGAAGCGGTCGCGGCGCTCGGCGTGGAAGCGATGGCGGCGCCCGGCGCCGCGGCGAGATAGCGTGACAACACGTTCTCGAAGCCGGCGCGGGCGCGCGCGTCGGCGCCGGGCCGGCGCAGGAAGCGTGCGTCGTGGTGCAACGCGAGGATCAGGCCGTGCACCTCGAACAGCATCTGCTGCGGGTCGGTGTCGGCGCGCAGGTGGCCGGCCTCCACCGCGAGCCCGATCGCGCGCTCGAGCGCGGCGTGCCAAGTCTGCACCATGCCGACGAGCGCGTCGCGCACCGGGCCGGGCCGGTCGTCGAACTCGACCGCGCCGCTGATGTAGATGCAGCCGGCGTCGATCTCGAGCGAGACGCGCTTGAACCAGCGGTCCATCAGCGCGCGCAGGCGCGGCAGGCCGCGCGGCCGCTTCATCGCCGGCTCGAAGACCTCGTCGGAAAACTTCTGGTGGTACTCGCGCACCACCGAGATCTGCAGCTCCTCACGCGAGCCGAAGTGGGCGAACACGCCTGACTTGCTCATCTGCGTCACCTCGGCGAGCGCGCCGATCGACAGCCCCTCGAGGCCCATCTGCGAGGCGAGCGCGAGCGCGGCGTCGAGGATCGCGGCGCGCGTCTGGCGGCCCTTCAGCAACGGGCGCGCCGCGGCGTCGGCGTCGGCGTCGCGGGCGGGGTCGGTCAAGTTCGGCACGGTTCGGTCACGGTGGGGCGGCCAGCGGTGTGGCGGAGGAAACGAACGATCGTGCTATTTTGCAGACAAACGACGCGGGTGGGGCGACGGCCGCGTGCGATTTGTCGGGAATCGCTAGACGCCGGCCTCTAGAAGCACGCCGGCCAGGGCCGTTGCTACCATCACCGCGATGAAGATCGCAGTGGTGGGACTCGGCGCCGTCGGCGGCCTGATCGCGGCGCGGCTGGCCGGCAGCGGGCACACGGTCAGCGGCATCGCGCGCGGCGCGACGCTCGCCGCCGTGCGCGAACACGGCCTGCGCGTGCTGGCGGGCGACGAGACGCTGACCGCACGCATCGCGGTGGAGGCCGATGCGGCCCGGCTCGGCCCACAGGATCTGGTAATCGTCGCGCTGAAGGGCCCGGCGCTGGCCGACGCGGCCACGTCGCTGCGGCCGCTGCTCGGGCCCGACACGATCGTGATGCCGGCGATGAACGGCGTGCCGTGGTGGTTCCTCGACGGCGCGCCGGCCGAGGCACCGCTCGGCGATCGGCGGCTGGCGAGCGTCGACCCCGACGGCCGCATCGCCGCCGCGCTGCCGATCGGGCGCGTGCTCGGCTGCGTCGTCCACCTGACCTGCTCGAGCCCCGAGCCGGGCGTAGTGCGCCACGGCTTCGGCCAGCGGCTGATCGTCGGCGAGCCGCGCGGCGGCCCGTCGGGGCAGGTCACGCCGCGCG
>DATMIN010000416.1:0-3252 GCA_035554275.1 Burkholderiaceae bacterium | reverse complement strand
CGGCCACGCCTATGTCGACGAACAAAGCGCCGAGCGGATGCGCGCCAACCGCGGCGACTTCGGCCATGCCGGCACCGACAGCCCTTTCCGCGCTCGCACCCCAACCGAGAACCTGGCGCGCTTTCGTGCGATGCGCGCCGGCGAACTGGCCGATGGCGCGGCCGTGCTGCGCGCCAAGCTCGACATGTCGAGCCCGAACATCAACCTGCGCGACCCGGCCCTCTACCGCATCAAGCGCGCAACCCATCACAACAGCGGCGACACCTGGTGCATCTATCCGATGTACGCCTACGCCCATCCGATCGAGGACGCGCTCGAGAACATCACCCACTCGATCTGCACGCTCGAGTTCGAGGACCAGCGGCCCTGGTACGACTGGCTGCTCGACACGCTCTGTACGCTCGGCCTGCTGGCTGCGCCGCGGCCGCACCAGTACGAGTTCGCGCGCCTCAACGTCACCTACGTCATCACCAGCAAGCGCAGGCTGAGGCAGCTCGTCGACGAGCGCATCGTCGCTGGCTGGGACGACCCGCGCATGCCGACGATCGCGGGCCTGCGCCGGCGCGGCTACACGCCCGAATCGATCCGCCTGATGTGCGAGCGCGCCGGCACCAGCAAGGCCGGCGGCTGGACCGACTACGCGAGCCTCGACGCGGCGCTGCGCGAAGACCTCGAAGGCAAGGCCGCGCGTGCGATGGCTGTGCTCGAGCCGGTGAAGCTCAAGCTCGTCAACTGGGCCGAGCTGTTCGGCAGCGACGCCGCGATCGAGCCCTGCCTGGCGAGCGCGAACCCGCACCGGCCGGAACTCGCGCCGCGCGCGTTCGGCCTCGGCCGCGAGGTCTGGATCGAGCGCGACGATTTCGCCGAGGCGCCGCCGAAGGGCTTCTTCCGGCTGTTCCCAGGCAACCGGGTGCGGCTCAAGTACGGCGTTGTCGTCGAGTGCACCGGCTGCGAGAAGGACGCGAGCGGCGCGATCACCGCGGTGCTCGCCAACGTCGTGCCCGACACCAAGAGCGGCACGCCCGGCGCCGACGCGGTCAAGGTCAAGGGCACGATCACCTGGGTCGGCGTGCACGACGCGCTGCCGGCCGAGGTGCGCCTGTACGACCGGCTGTTCACCGAGCCGCAGCCCGATGCGGGCGGGAAGGACTTCAAGGCCGCGCTGAACCCGCACAGCAAGCGCGTCGTCACCGGCTACCTCGAACCGTCGCTCGCGAGCGCACAGCCCGACGACAAGTTCCAGTTCGAGCGCCACGGCTACTTCGTCGCCGACCGCATCGATCACACCCCGGGCCGGCCGGTGCTGAACCGGATCGCCGGGCTCAAGGACTCGTGGGCTAAGTAGCCTCGGGCGCCAGCGCCGCGCGAGGCCCCTACTCGCCGGCCGCGACCGTGGCCACGCCGCCAGCGCCGCGTTCGAGCAGCCCGAGCAGCGGGCTGTTCATGCGCCGCGCGTGCTGCACGACCGAGACGCCGGCGTCGTACGGCAGCGTGCGCCACGGATCGGCGCCGCGCGCGAGCAGGTAGGCCACGGTGTCGGCGCGGCTGGCCGGGTGGCTCAGAAAGTTCGGCGCCAGCACGCGCGCCAGCGGCACCCACGGCAGCTGCCCGGCGCGCGCCGCCGGCACGCGATTCGCGAGCTCGGGCGCGCGCGCCAGCCACCAGTCGAGCGCGCGCCAGTCGCTGTCGCGCAGCGCCAGCTCGAAGCCCTGCGGCAGCACGCCGTCGAAGCCGCCGAGGCCGGCGCGCGCGCTGTGCCCGCGCGCCTCGAGCGCGCGCGCGAACGGCGTGTCGAGCGCGCTCGGGTGCAGCGCGCCGAGCGCGCCGAAGCCGAGCGCGTCGGGCTCGAGCGCGCCCTGCGCGAGCCAGGTGTCGAGCACCGTATCGAGCCCGGCACGGCGAGCGGCCGGGCAGCTCAGCATCCGCATCACGTCGTGGTGGATTGCGCGCGAGTCGGCCTCGGCGAGCCAGCGCAGCGCGGCCCGCACTTCGGGCGCGGCGGTGTCGAACGCGGGGCAGGCCTGCGCCTGCGCGAGCTCGACCAGCGGCGAGCGCTCGCAGGCCTCGGGCGACGCGCCCTTCGCGATGAATTCCGGCAGCGCCGGCCAGAAGCGCGGCTCGCTGACCGCGGCCGCGAGCACGCAGCCCTGCAGCGCCGAGCCGCGCAGGTCGGCGACACGCACGCTGCCCGGCTCGAACGCGCCGCAGCGCACATTGAGCGCGCGCTGCACGCTGTCCAGGCGTCGGCACGGCACGTCATCGCCTTCGGTCAGCTTGGCGTGAACGTGCTTGACGATGTCCCAGCTGACACTGGTGTCGCTGGCGACGCCGGCCGCGCCGAGCAGCATGCCGGTGGTGGTGCAGCCGCCCGAGAGCAGCGCGACGATCGCGAGCGCGCCTGCGCGCACACCCGACCTGACCCACGACCACGTCCCGCGCATCGCCTGCTCCCTTGATGATCGATCGTAGCGACGGCGCCTTTCGCGGGCTGTGCCAAAGCACCGCTTCACGCGGGCGCGGGGTAACGTGGTGTGACGAGCATCGATTCGCGACGTGTACGGGCGCTGCGGCATGATGCGCGGCACGATGAAACGGCGCTCCTTGCTCACCTGGGCCCTGCCGCTGGCGGCGCTCAACCCGCTGCCGGCCGCCTCGGCAACGGCGAAGAAGGCGGCCGACGCGCCGGCCCTGCGCGCCGCGCCCGGCGGCGTCGTGCGCGTGCCGCTCGGCGATGGGCCGCAACAGCCGCACGCCAGCTTCCACGGCGTGCCGGTGCTGGTGCGGCGCGATGGGCCGGGCTGGGCCGCGCTCGTCGGCCTGCCGCTCGACACCGTGCCGGGCACCGCGGAGCTGCGGCTGCAGCGCGACGGCGGCGACGCGGCGGCGCTGCCATTCGTCGTCCGGCCGCACCGCTACGCCGAGCAGCGCCTGAGCGTCGCGCCCGGGCAGGTCGATCTGGCGCCGGCCGACCAGGCGCGCTACGAGCGCGAGCGCGCCCACCTCGCCGACGTGTTGGCGAGCGCGAGCGACGCGCCGCCGGCGACGCTGCGCCTGCGCCAGCCGGTGCCGGGGCGGCGCTCGTCGTCGTTCGGGCTGCGGCGTGTGTTCAATGGCCAGTCGCGCAATCCGCACAGCGGCATGGACATCGCAGCGCCGCTCGGCACGCCGGTCGCCGCGGCGGCCGCGGGCCGCGTGCTCGACACCGGCGACTACTTCTTCAACGGCAACACCGTCTGGCTCGACCACGGCGGC
>DATMIN010000415.1:0-3982 GCA_035554275.1 Burkholderiaceae bacterium | reverse complement strand
GGTCGTGCTGACCGGGCTGGCCGTGTTCACGCTCGCGTCGGCCGGCTGCGCGCTGGCGCAGCACATCGGCGCGCTGGTGTTCTTCCGCACCGTGCAGGGCATGTCCGCGGGCGCCGGCATCGTGATCTCGCGCGCGGTGATCCGCGACATGTTTCCGCCCGCCGACGCGCAGCGCGTGATGTCGCAGGTGACGATCTACTTCGGCGTGGCGCCGGCGATCGCGCCGATCGTCGGCGGCTTCCTGTTCGTGCACGTCGACTGGCACGCGATCTTCTGGTTCCTCACCGGCGTGGGCGTGCTGCTCTGGGTCGCCAACTACAAGCTGCTGCCCGAGACGCTGCACCGCACGCAGCGCCAGTCGTTCAATGTGCGCAACCTGCTGCGCGGCTACTGGCGGATGGGCTCGAGCGCGCGCTTCATGATGCTGGCGCTGGCCAGCGGCATCCCGTTCAATGGCATGTTCCTGTACGTGCTGTCGGCGCCGGTCTTCCTCGGCGACCATCTGGGGCTCGCTCCGGCGCAGTTCTTCTGGCTGTTCCTGATCACGATCGGGGGGATCATGGGCGGGGCCTGGCTGTCGGGGCGGCTGGCGGGGCGGATCAAGCCGCAGCACCAGATCCGCCACGGCTTCCTGATCATGCTGCTGGTGTCGATCGCCAACGTGGTGCTGAACCTGCTGTTCACGCCACAGGCGTGGTGGGCGCTGATCCCGCTCGGCATCTACGCGTTCGGCTGGGCGCTGATGGTGCCGGTCGTGACGCTGATGGTGCTCGACCTGATGCCCGACCGGCGCGGCATGGCGTCGTCGTTCCAGGCCTGCATCGGCAGCCTCGCAAACGGGCTGGTGGCCGGCGTGATCGCGCCGCTGGTGATGCACTCGACGACGGCCCTCGCGATCGCATCGCTGCTGATGATGAGCATCGGCGTGATCGCCTGGGTCTGGGTCAAGCCGCGCGTGACGTGAGCGCGGCGGCCCGCGGCGGCCGCTCAAGTCGCCGGCCGGGTGGTCGATATCGAGACGAGCGCGCTCCTGGCCCGCGCCGGAGCGTCTGCCATGTCCGCCCTGTTCTCCTCGATCGGCCGAAACGCCGCCTGCTTGCTCGCGCTGAGCATCGCTGCAAGCTCGGCCGCACAAGCGTCCGAAGCGGCCGCGGCGCCGATGCCGGCCGCGTCGGCCGCCGGCTCGGATGCGGCAGCGGCCAAGACCGCCAAGCGCGCCGCGCCGCACGAGGCGATCGGCCCGCGTGACCCGATGGACGTGCTGCGCGAGCGCCTGGCACAGAAGCTCGGCGCGATGCGCGCGCCCGAGGGCGCCAACCCCAACGTGCTGCGCGTAGTCTCGAAGGCGAGCGCGCCGAGCGCGCCGAGCGCGCCCACGGCGCACGACGCCGAGCCCGCGGCCGCCGCGCCGAAGCGCGTCGCCGGCCATCGCGCCGCCGCCGATCCGGCACACCCCGCCGCACACCCGCCCCACTGGGATTACGCCGGCGCCGGCGGCCCGCAGGGCTGGGGCAAGATGGCGCCCGAATACGCGAAGTGCTCGTCGGGCACGCGCCAGAGCCCGATCGACATCCGCGAAGGCATCCGCGTCGAGCTCGACCCGGTTCAGTTCGACTACAAGCCGAGCGCGTTCCGCGTCGTCGACAACGGCCACACGGTGCAGGTCAACGTCGCGGCCGGCAACGCGATCGAGGTCATGGGGCGGCGCTACGAACTGGTGCAGTTCCACTTCCACCGGCCGTCGGAAGAGCGCGTCGACGGCAAGGCGTTCGACATGGTCGTGCACCTCGTGCACAAGGATCTCGAAGGGCGCCTGGCGGTCGTCGCGGTGCTGCTCGAGCGCGGCAGCGCGCAGCCGGTCGTGCAGGCGGTATGGAACAACCTGCCACTCGAGAAGGGCGACGAGTTGGCGGCGCGCGCGCCGCTCGATCCGAACGGCCTGCTGCCGGCCGAACGCCGCTACTTCACCTACATGGGTTCGCTCACCACGCCGCCGTGCAGCGAGGGCGTGCTGTGGATGGTGATGAAGCAGCCGGTCGCGATCTCGGCAGAGCAGATCGGCATCTTCGCGCGGCTGTACCCGATGAACGCGCGGCCGATCCAGTCGGCCGCCGGGCGCCTGATCAAGGAATCGAACTGAGCCGGCGCTAGACTGGCGCGCTGCTTCAACGCGGGGAGCGCGCGCATGGCGCTGTTTCTGGTCGGCCTGGTGATCTTCCTCGGCGTGCACTCGGTCGCGATCGTCGCGCCGGGCTGGCGTGATGCGCAGGTCGCCCGCCACCCGGGCGCGTGGAAGGGCGTGTACTCGCTCGTCTCGATCGCCAGCTTCGCGCTGATGATCTACGGCTATGGCCTGGCGCGGCAGGCGCCGCTCGCGCTGTGGACGCCGCCCGCTGCGATGCGCCACATCGCGCTGCTGCTGATGCTGCCGGTGTTCCCGCTGCTGTTCGCGGCCTATCTGCCGGGGCGCATCCAGCGCGCGGCCAAGCACCCGATGCTGCTCGCGGTGAAGATCTGGGCCACCGCCCACCTGCTCGCCAACGGCACGCTCGTCGACGTGATCTTGTTCGGCGCGTTCCTCGCATGGGCCGTGCTCGACCGCATCGCGGTGACGCGGCGCGCGGTGCCGCGCGCCGTCCCGGGCGCCCCGGCGTCGGCGGCCAACGATGCGATCGCAGTGATCGCCGGGCTCGTGCTCTATGCCCTGTTCGTCGTGTGGGTGCACCGCAGGCTGATCGGTGTATCGCCGCTGGGCTGAACGGTAGCAAGCTGCAACCCGGGCGCGCCACGTCCTACAGGCGTCTCACGCCCGGCCCGACAGACCCGTCGCGGCGGCCTCGGCACAGTGGATTCATCGGTCGGCGCGTTGCGATGCAGCGCCGATCGAGTACCGCAACCTCCACTCGTGCAAAGGAATCACATGAACAAGGATCAAGTCAAGGGCCGTGTCGAACAGGCCAAGGGCAGCATCAAGGAAACTGCCGGCAAGGTCGTCGGCAACCGCGACCTCGAGGCCGAAGGCCAACTCGACAAAGCCGAGGGCAAGACCCAGGCGACCTACGGTGACCTGAAGGAAGACGTCAAGGACGCGGTCAAAAAGACGCAGCCCTGATTCTCAGGCCCACAGCGATCGGGCGCGGGCAGCCGCGTCGATCGTGGTGGGCGGCAGCACCGGGACGGGCGCGCAAGCCCACTCATCGGAGCCGACCGATCCCGCCGACTCGAAGCAATGCGCGAGAGTCGGCGGGATGAATCGCGTCAGGCCGCCGTACAGGTGCCGATCGCCGAAACCCGCCTGCTGCGTGACGTAGAAGCGCTGCGGCGCGATCACGTGCAGATGTCGCCGCGCGCGCGTCATCGCCACGTACAGCACGCGGCGCTCCTCGTCGATCTCGGCGGCGCTGCCGGTGGCCATGTCCGACGGGATGCAGCCGTCGACGGCGTTGAGCACGAACACCGACGTCCACTCTTGTCCTTTCGCCGCATGGATCGTCGACAGGATCAGGTAGTCCTCGTCGCGCAGCGGCGGGCCTGATTCGTCGCTGGTCGCCTGTGGCGGATCGAGCGTCAGCTCGGCGAGGAACGCCTCGCATGAGCGGTGCTCGGCGGCGAGTTGCGCGATCCGCGTCAGGTCGCCCTCGCGCACCGCCGCGTCGTCGTGCAGTCGGCGCAGTTGCGGCAGGTACCAGCGGATCGCGATGTCGAGCGCGCCCGGCCACGGCGGCGCGTCGCGCAGCGCATCGAACGCGTTCAGCCAGGCGGCCCACTCGGCCGCCGCCGCCGGCGGCGCCGCGAACGCGCGCATCGCGCCGGGCGGATCGCTCGCCGCGTCGACCGCATCGAGCACCCGCTTCGCGGTCGCGATGCCGATCCCGGCCACGAGTTGCGCGACGCGCAGCCCGGCCATCCGGTGCCGCGGGTTCTGCGCCCAGCGCAGCACCGACAGCAGATCCTTCACATGCGCCGCCTCGAGGAATTTCAG
>DATMIN010000414.1:0-3910 GCA_035554275.1 Burkholderiaceae bacterium | reverse complement strand
GACCACGGGCGTCACGTGATCCATCAACAGCCCGATCGCGACGGCCGCGGCGATCGCGACCACCACGTTGAGCTTCAGCGGCAGCGCCGCGGCGGCGATCGCGGCCGCCGACGCCACGCCCGCGGCGACCCAGCTGGCGCGGTCGCTGAGCAGCGAATACAGCAGCCCGAGCAGCGCCAGGATGCCGGCGAAGCCGAAGCCCCACTGCGTCGGGATCACGTCGGCGAGCAGCAGCCCGGCGAGCGTGGGCAGCTGCCACGATGACCAGTTGGTCGCCACGCCGCCCCAGAAATACGGCTCCTGCTCGGGCGCCGGCCGCGGCTCGGGGAAGCGCGCCATGAAGACGACGTAGTTCAGATCAGCCGTGAAATAGCCGCGCAGCATCCGCTGCCAGCGGGGCAGGTGGGCGAAGTACGGCCGCCACTGCGCGCTGAAGATCACGAAGCGCAGGTTCACGCACAGCGCGATCGCCCACACCGTCCAGATCGGCGCGCCCGAGACGAGCAGCGGCAGCGCCGCGAGCTGCGCGCTGCCGGCGAACACCAGCAGCGACATCAGGATCGAGATCGGCAGCGGCAGCCCGCTCTTGGCCATCGCCACGCCGGTGACCAGGCCCCAGGCCGCGATGCCGAGCGAGACGCCGACCATGTCGCGCGAGCCGCGCGCGAACTCCGGGTGGCGCCAGATCGGGCGCACGAGAACGTCACTCATGCACCGATTCTCCACCGCGCGCGCCGGGCGGCGCGCGCAACCGGTGGTTACTGCTTGCGCACCGTGCCGTGGCCGGCGATCGAGGTCTTGACCACCGCGTCGCCGGCGTAGCTGACGCTGCCGTTGCCGGCGATCGAGACGCTCAGCGTCTTGCGCGCGGTCACGTTCGCGTCGCCGCTGCCGGCCACGCTGACGCTCACGTCGTCGGCCTCGAGCGCGCGCGCATTCACGTCGCCGCTGCCCGAGATCGACACGCCGAGCTTGCCGGCGCGCCCGCCGAACTGCAGGTCGCCGCTGCCCGAAACCTTCGCGCTGACCTCGTCGGCCGCGAGCTGGCTGATCTTGACATTGCCCGAGCCGCTGATCGCGATCGCCAGCGCCGGCGTCTTCAGCGCGTCGCCGACGACGTCGCCCGAGCCCGAGATCGACAGCGCGCGCAGGTTGATCAGGTCGACGGTCACAACGATCGGCGCGCTGCTCTTGTAGCTGGTGCCCTTCTTCATGCCGAGCTCGAGCGTGGGCACGCCGCCGCGGTCGACCACCTGGGTCTCGATCAGCGGCAGCAGGTTGTCGTCGGCGCGCAGCTCGACGCTTTCGCGCGCGCCCTGGCGCAGCACCAGCTTCATCGAGCCGCGCAGCGCGATCGCCTGGAAGCCGGTGACGTTGCGGGTCTCGTTCTGCAGCTTGCCCGAGCCGACGACGCGACTGTTGCCGCTGGTGCTGAACGACCAGTGCCAGCCGCTGCCGCTGGTGTCGTCGGCGCAGGCGGGTTGCGCCAGCGCAGCGCCAAGCGCGAGCACAGCGCCGGCGAGCAGGCGGCGGTCGAGGAGGATGGACATGGGTGTCTCCGATGTTGAACCGAAGGCACGACTGTGCCGCGATCGGCGCGCCGCGTCACCGCCGAGGCGACGAACTGCAGCGCTGCGCGACGAAGCGTGCGGCGGCCGGGCCGGCCGGCGCGCCGGAGATCAGGAGTCGTGCGCCTTCGTGCCAGCAGCCGCCGGGCGCGGCTTGGCGGCGTCGGGCTTGACGGGCTTGGCCTCGCCGCTCGCCGCCGGTTCGGCCGCCGGCTCGGGCTCGGCCGCGGGCGCCTTCGAAGCGACCTTGGTCGTCAGCTGCGGCACGACCGCCTCGATCTTGTTCTCGCGCATGTAGTCGTTCATCTCGCGCCAACCGGCGAAGACGGCGGCCTTGTCGGCCTTGCGGTTCAGCGCGAAGCAATCCTCGATCGCGCGGGCGGCGTTGCGGCAGGCGCCGCCGATCGCCTTGCCCTCGGCCTCGCGCGCCGCCGCGACCTTCTCGGGCGACTCGATGCCGAGCGCGCCGCCGATCATGTCGCAGCCGGCCAGCAGGCTGGCGGCGAGGGCGATAGCGGGAAGGGCAAGGCGGGGCATGGGCAGGGAAACGCGTTCTCCCGGTGGTATCGGCCGCCGGGGCGCCGACTTGAGATCGGCGCGCCCCGGCGGGTGTCGATCGCCGCCCGGCGGCTCAGCGCCACTCGACCCGCACCCGGGCGCCACCGGCGCCGAGCGCGATCGCATCGGCCGGCCCGGCGACCGCGCGGCCGTCGATCGACACCTGCGCGTCGCGCGGCCACGGCCCGCGCAGTTCGATACCGCCGGGCGGCGCCTCGCGCAGCGCGTCGAACTCGAAGGTCGCAACGCGGCGCCCGGCCTCGGTGCGCAACTGCGCGCGCCAGCCGAGCGCGCCGTACGGCGTGCGCAGGCCCTGCAGCCGCAGCCCCGGCCCCTCGAGCCACGCCAGCGGCACGCCGGCCGCGAGCACCAGCGAGCCGCGCCCCTCGTGCTCGTAAGCGAACAGGTCGAGCACCGCGCGAATCTGGTCCGACGCGACCCAGCCGTGCGGCATGTCGCCGAGGAAGCGCGGCTCGCGCGGCTCGCGCGCGACGACTTCGGCCCACTGGTTCCAGCCCGCCGGGCGGCGGTCGCGGTAGAAGTACGCCAGCGCCTGCAGCGCGCGCTCGCGCTCGCCCAGGCGCACCAGCGCGCCGACATTGCGCCACTCGTACGGCGTGTAGGCGCCGTCGCCGTGGCGCTTGCCGGCCGCCTCGGCGGCGCGGCGCGCCTCGAAGTCGCGCCAGTAGCGCTCGAAGGTGCTGCGCACCAGCGCGTCGGGCAGCGTGCCGAGCAGCCCGCCGGGGCTGAGCGCGACGGTGCTCGAGGTCGGGTCGACATCGCCGCGGTCGGCCGCGCCGGGCAGCACCGCGAGGCCGTAGCGACGCGTGCTCGCGGCGAGCGAGCGCAGCAGCTCGGCCTGGAACTCGTCGCGCTGCGCGGCCAGGCGCTTCGCGTCGTCGGCCTGGCCGAGCGCCTGCGCGAGCTCGACGCCGCTGCGATAGCCGCTCAGGGCCCAGAAGTCGTCCCAGTACGAATAGGCGGCCTTGTCGGAGTAGCCCTCGTGGCTGATCGACGGCGGCATCAGCCCGAAGTACGCGGCGCGTGCCGGCGCGCGATTCGCCTCGGTGCGCTCGCTCTGGCGCAGCAACTCCTGGTGCGCGAGCGCGGCGCGCACCGCCGGCCAGAGCGCGCGTGCGGTCGGCTCGTCGCGGGTGTAGCGCCACAGGTCGGCAGCGGCGAACGCGAACTCGCCGTCGCTGTCGTTCTCGGGCACCGGGTCGGCGCCGCGCGCGGTCGCGCAGCACGGCACCTTGCCGTTCTTGAACTGGAACGGCGCGAACCACTGCAGGAAGTCGCGCGCCGCGCGCTCGTGGCCGAGGCGCAGCAGCGCCGCCGAAGTGAGCGCGCCGTCGCGGATCCACGAGCGCGCATAGGCGCGCGCGCCCGGCTGCAGCGCCGGCCCGCTGCGGTTGACGAGGATGTGGCCGAGCGCGCTGCGCAGCGTGCGCGCGATGTCGCCGACCTCGCCCGGCCCGCTGAGCTGCACACGATCGAGCCGCTCGCGCCATTGCGCGGCGACGCGCGCCTGCTCGGCGGCGATCTCGGCCGGCGTCGACCACGGCGGGGAGGCCCCGGCCGCGTCGTCGATCGGCAGCACGACCGCGACCTCGCGCCGCTCGCCCGGCGCCAGGCGCCATTCGTAGCGCAGCACGCCGCTCGCGAAGCCGGCGGCATCGTCGAGGCGCGCCGGTGCCGCGGCCGCGGGTTCGCGCGGCCAGTCGGCGACCGGGCCGGCAGCGAGCGGCCGCAACGACACAGCGCTCGGCGCGACCAGCGGCCGC
>DATMIN010000413.1:0-3490 GCA_035554275.1 Burkholderiaceae bacterium | reverse complement strand
ACGGCATCGCGCAGTTCGCGAAGATCGCCTGCGCCGGCCCGCTGCTCGCGGCCGAGATCGACGCGATCACGAAGGCGCTCGCGAACCCGAAGCGGCCGCTGGTCGCGATCGTCGCCGGCAGCAAGGTCTCGACCAAGCTCTCGATCCTGCAGGCGCTCGCATCGAAGGTCGACCAGCTGATCGTCGGCGGCGGCATCGCCAACACCTTCATGCTCGCGGCCGGGCTGCCGATCGGCCACAGCCTGGCCGAGCCGGGGCTCGTCGGCGAGGCGAAGGCGGTGATCGAGGCGATGCGGTTGCGCGGCGCGGCGGTGCCGATCCCGAGCGACGTGGTGACCGCGAAGGCGTTCAAGGCCGATGCCGCCGCGACGGTGAAGGCCGCGGCCGACGTGGCCGCCGACGACCTGATCCTAGACATCGGCCCGCAGACCGCGAAGCTCCTCGCCGATCAGCTGATGAAGGCCGGCACGATCGTCTGGAACGGGCCGGTCGGCGTGTTCGAGTTCGACGCTTTCGCGCACGGCACCGAGGCCATCGCGCGCGCGATCGCGGCTTCCGATGCGTTCAGCATCGCCGGCGGCGGCGACACGTTGGCGGCGATCGCGAAGTACGGCATCGAGAAGGAGATCGGCTACATCTCGACCGGCGGCGGCGCGTTCCTCGAGGTGCTCGAGGGCAAGACCCTACCGGCGTTCGAGATCCTGCAAAAGCGCGCGGCCGGATAATCGCCGCACAACGACAACCCGAGAACCCACCCATGCCCCGCGCCACCAAAATCGTCGCCACGCTCGGCCCGGCCTCGAACTCGCCCGAGGTGCTGGAGCGCATGATCCGCGCGGGCGTCGACGTGGTGCGGATGAATTTCTCGCACGGCAAGGGGCAGGATCACATCGACCGCGCGACCATGGTGCGCGAGATTGCGAAGCGCTGCGGCAGGGAGGTCGCGATCATGGCCGACCTGCAGGGGCCGAAGATCCGCGTCGGCAAGTTCGAGGGCGACAAGACGGTGCTGGAAGTCGGCCAGCCGTTCGTGCTCGACGGCGCGAGCACCGCGCTCGGCACCAACGAGCGCGTCGGCCTCGACTACAAGGAGTTGCCGCGCGACCTGCGCGCCGGCGACATCCTGCTGCTCAACGACGGCCTGCTGAAACTGGTGGTCGACGCGGTGCGCGGCGAAGAGGTGCACACGACGGTGGTGGTCGGCGGCGTGCTGTCGAACAACAAGGGCATCAACAAGGCCGGCGGGGGGCTCACCGCGCCGGCGCTGACCGGCAAGGACATGGAGGACATCCGGACCGCGATGAGCTTCCAGTGCGAGTACCTCGCGGTCAGCTTCCCGAAGACCGCGACCGACATGGAGATGGCGCGCCAGCTCGCCAACGTGGCCGGCGAACCGTGGAAGCACAAGCCGCAGCTGATCGCGAAGATCGAGCGCAGCGAGGCGATTCCGGTGCTCGACCAGATCCTGCGCGCGTCCGACGGCATCATGGTCGCGCGCGGCGACCTGGCGGTCGAGGTCGGCAACGCCGCGGTGCCGGCGCTGCAGAAACGCATGATCAAGATGGCGCGCGAGATGGACCGCGTCGTCATCACCGCCACACAGATGATGGAGTCGATGATCGTCAACCCGGTGCCCACGCGCGCCGAGGTCAGCGATGTGGCCAACGCGGTGCTCGACGGCACCGACGCGGTGATGCTCAGCGCCGAGACGGCCGCCGGCAAGTACCCGGTCGAGACGATCGAGATGATGGCCAGCATCTGCGTCGAGGCCGAGAACGCCGAGGAGATCGCGCTCGACGCGACGTTCAGCAACAAGACCTTCGCGCGCATCGACCAGTCGATCGCGATGGGCGCGCTCTTCACCGCGTACCACCTCGGCTGCAAGGCGATCCTCGCGCTGACCGAATCGGGCTCGACCGCGCTGTGGATGAGCCGGCACCGCATCCACGTGCCGATCTACGGCCTGACCTCGCAGGTGCGCAGCCAGCGCCGCATGACGCTGTATCGCAACGTCACGCCGATGCTGATGCCCAACTTCACCGACCGTGACGAGGCGCTCGCGAAGGCCGAGGCGCTGCTCGTCGAGAGCGGCGTGCTCAGCCCCGGCGACACCTACGCGATCACCTGCGGCGAGCCGATGGGCCACCCCGGCGGCACCAACATGCTGAAGGTGTGCCGGGTGCGTTGAAGCGGCTGGCGCGCGCGTCATGCGGCGCGGCGGATGAACCCGCAGGGCATGCGATGAACAACTCACCGAACCGACGCATCCCGCTGATCGACGACATGCTGGCGATCCGCGAAGATTTCCGCCAGATCCTGATGCGCAGGCGCCGGAGCGCGCCGAGCCGAGCGCGGTGGAGACCGCGCTGACAACAGCGCCAGCGCGGCGATTTGTGCCGTCGACTGGATCACGGCGCGACCGCTTCGATGCGCTGAGCAAGGGTTCACCAGCTGACCGTCGCTGTTGCGATTGGATACATTGAACCCCTGAGATAAAGGCACACCCGCGCGAAAGCCGGGGTCGCAAAGCTTCCGGTCTACGGCCCTTCGGGCCACGACAGCGGGGTTGCCCCAGCGAGACGGCGATGCCGGCTCGCCGCCCGCCGGCGCCCGCCGGCGGGGCGAGCAACCCGCTGCGACCGCTGCGCTGAACGGCCTCTGCCCGGCGCCCGTGCCCGACGCTCCACCCGTCACGCCAGGAGCCGCGCATGCAATCTCTGATTCGTTTCATCGTGCTGATCGAGGCACGCCGCATGGGCGCACCGCTCGGCATCGCGCTGGCCGCGCTGCTGGCCTGCGCGCTGGCGCTGGCCGGCGGGGCGGCGCAGGCGCAGAGCGCCGGCGCTTCGGCCAAGGTGGCCGCCGATCTGCGCGCGTCGTTGGCAGCGACGAGCCGTGCGCAGCCGCGCTGGGCGCGCGAGCTCGGCGGCGTGCGCCACGTCAAGGCGCTGATCGTCGCGAACTCCCCGGACCCCGAACTCACCGAGCTGCGCGCGCAGGTGCTCGCGGTCGGCGGCTCGGTCTACTACCGATACCTGTCGGTGAGCGCGCTGTCGGTGCTGCTGCCGGCAAACCGGGTCGACGAGATCGCACGCCGCGCCGACGTGCAAAGCATCTCGCCGAACCGCCCGACGACGCGCAGCGCGAGTGCGCTCGAACTCGCCACCGGTGCGGCCGACGCGCGCGCCGCCGGCGCCATGCCGGGGGTCGACGGCAGCGGGGTCGGGATCGCGGTGCTCGATTCCGGCGTGGCCTGGAGCCACGCCAACTTCCGTGGCGGCGCCGGGCAGCCGAGCCGCGTGCTGCGCGCCGTCGACCTGCAACGCGCTGGCGACGCCGCCGGCCGACGCTGGAACGCCGGGGTCGACATGTCGGCGCTGCTGTACGTCGGTGCCGACAGGGGCGGCGCAACCGCGGCCTTCGAACGCCTGATCGCCGCCGATCGCAACGTCCGGGCCGACGGCTACGGTCACGGCAGCCACGTGGCCGG
>DATMIN010000412.1:0-3529 GCA_035554275.1 Burkholderiaceae bacterium | reverse complement strand
GCCGTCGTCCCACGCCTGCTGCGCGAGCGGCAGCAGCGCGCGTGCGCGCGGCAGCGCGTCGGGCACGAGGCGCGCCTCGCCGACGTGCAGCCGCGCCCCGAACGCCGCGAGCGCGTTGCCGGCAATCATCTGCGCGCCTTCGCGCTGCCAGCGCGCGTTCAGTGCCTCGGGCGTGATGAGCATCGGCGCGTCGAGCACGTGCCAGCGGCCGTCGCCATCGAACCCGTACTGCGCGGCGTAGATCTCGTCCATCCGCGCATCCATCGCGGCCCAGAGGCGCTGCGGCCGCGCATCGCCGGCGCGCGCGTCTTCGGCGACGGCGAGCAGCGTGTCGATCGGCAGCACCGGCTTGTTCGCACCGAACGCCAGCCCCTGCGCGACGGCGCACGCGGTGCGCAGACCGGTGAATGCGCCGGGGCCGCGGCCGAACGCGATCGCGTCGAGCTCGCGCAGCGCGACGCCGGCCTCGGCGAGCAGCGCGAGGATCGTCGGGATCAGCGTCGCCGAGGCCTGCGCGCCGCCGGCGGCCTCGCGCGCGAACACCCGGCCGCGCAGCGCGAGCGCGACGCTCGCGTGCTCGGTCGCGGTGTCGAAGGCGAGCAACGCAGCGGTCATGGATCGAGTTTAGCCGCGCGCCTCTCGCGTGATCAGCCGGGACTCGCATGCGATCATCGACGCATGCCTTCGCCCCTCGTTGCCCACGCGCTGCGCGCCGGCGCGCTCGCGCTGCTGGGCAGCCTGTCGGCCATCGCGGCGGCGCAGCCGGCCGAGGCGCTGCCCGGGCCGGTCGCGGCGGCGCTCGAGCGCGCCGGTGTGCCGCGCGAATCGGTGGTCGCGGTGGTGCAGGAGGTCGGCGGCGCGGCACCCAGGCTCGCCTGGCAGGCCGAGGCGCCAGTGAATCCGGCGTCGCTGATGAAGTTGTTCACGACCTTCGCCGGCCTCGAACTGCTCGGCCCGGCGTGGACCTGGTCGACGCCGGTGTGGCTGCAGGGCCGCGTGCAGGACGGCGTGCTCGACGGCAACCTCGTGATCAAGGGCAGCGGCGACCCCAAGCTCGTGCTCGAACGGATGTGGCTGCTGCTGCGCCGCGTGCAGCAGCTCGGCGTGCGCGAGATCCGCGGCGACATCGTGCTCGACCGCAGCGCGTTCGCGGTGCCCGAGCAGAGCCCGGCCGATTTCGACGGCGAGGCGCTGCGGCCGTACAACGTGCGCGCCGATGCGCTGCTGTTGAACTACCGCTCCGTGATCTACACCTTCACGCCCGACGCGGCGCGCGGCATCGCGGTGATCGCGACCGACCCGCCGCTGGCCGGCGTGCGCACCGACGCGAGCGTGCCGCTCGGCGCCGGCCCGTGCGACGACTGGCGCGGCGCACTGCGCGCCGAGGTCGCCGACCCGCTGCGCGTGCGCTTCGCCGGCCACTTCAAAGCGAGCTGCGGCGAGAAGACCTGGGGCGTCGCGTACGCCGACCCGGAGCGCTACAACGAGCGCGCGCTGCTCGGCCTGTGGAAGGAGCTCGGCGGCAAGCTCGGCGGCACGGTGCGCAGCGGTGTCGCGCCGGCGACGCCGCCGACGTTCGAATCGACCTCGCCGACGCTCGCCGAGGTCGTGCGCGACATCAACAAGTACAGCAACAACGTGATGGCGCAGCAGCTGTTCCTGACGCTCGGCCTGACGCAGCGCGGCACCGGCTCGCCCGAGGCGGCGCGCGACGTGCTGCGCCAGTGGGCGCGCGAGCGCTTCGGCGCCACGGCCGCGGCAACGCTCGTCGTCGACAACGGCTCGGGCCTGTCGCGCGACGGCCGCACCAGCGCGCAGCTGCTCGCGAAACTGCTGACCGCCGCGTGGGCCAGCCCAGTGATGCCGGAGCTGCTCGCGTCGCTGCCGGTCAGCGGCGTCGACGGCACGCTGAAGCGCTCGCGCGCGACGCTCGGCCGCGCCCACCTGAAGACCGGCTCGCTGCGCGACGTCGCTGGCATCGCCGGCGTGGTGCTCGCGAACTCGGGGCGCCGCTACATCGTCGTCGCGATCGCGAACCACCCGAACGCGAACGCCGCGCGCGCGGCGTTCGACGCGCTGGTGCAGTGGGCCGCCGGCGACGCCGCGCTGCCGCTCGCGCCGGCCGAACCGCAGAACTGATCGATCATCTCTTCGACCCCGACCCCGACCCATGACCCTGACCGACAGCCTCGGCTACGCCGCCGCCATCCTGACCACCGCGTCGTTCATGCCGCAGGCCTGGCTCACGTTCCGCACCCGCGACGTGAGCGGCATCTCGCTCGCGATGTACAGCGTGTTCACGCTCGGCATCACGCTGTGGCTGATCTACGGGTTGCTGCTGCAGGCCTGGCCGATCGTCGTGGCGAACGCGGTGACGCTGGCGCTGGCCGCGTCGATCCTGGCGATGAAGCTGCGCCTCACGGCGCGCGCGCCGCTGCCCTGAGGCGCGGCGCGCGTGCCCGGCTCAGAACGGGTTGTTCGACGCGCGGCTGACCGCCAGTGTGCCCAGGCTGCTCTGCCCGCCGGCGGCGAGGTGGCGGCTGTCGGCCCACAGCCACGGCGAGTTCACCGCATCGGCCACCAGCGTGTTGGTGGTGCAGTTCGGCAGCGCCACCGCGCACGCCACCTGCGTGCTGTTCGAGAAGCCGGAGCCGTTGTTGTTGACGTTGCGCACCGCGGTGTCGACGGCCTTCAGGTACTCGTCGAGCTGGATCAGGCCGATCTTGTGGCCGTCGTTCAGGATGTTCGCCAGCAGCGCGTCGTTGAACTTGGTCGACAGCCGGGTCAGCAGCGCCGGGTTGCTGTCGGTCGAGCCGACCGAGCGGTCGCCGGCGAACGGCGTCAGGCCCATGTCGGGCACGGTCACGATCAGCACTTTCGCACCGTAGCCGGCAAGCCGGTTGACCTGCTGCGCGAGCGCGAGGCCGGCGGCGGTGAGGTTGGCGCTGAGCTGGTCTTCGCCGATCGTCGGGTACTGCTGGAACTGCGCGACCACGTCGTTGGCGCCGACGAACACGGTCGCGATGTCGCTGCCGACGAAGCCGCCGCCGTTGGCGAGGTGGGTGTCGATCTGCGAGATCAGGTCGGAGACCGTCGCGCCGTTGGTCGCGTAGATGCGGCTGGTCGGGTCGACGACGGTGAACCCCGGGCATTGCGGGAACACCAGCCCGTAGTGCGCCGCGACGAGCTGGATCCAGACCGGGTTGGTGGTGCAGTCGAACTGCGTGGTGCTGCCGGCGACCAGCGCGTTGACGGTGTACTTGCCGCCGTTCGCGTTGATGACGCTGGACTCGTCGCCGAACGCGAGCACGCGCGTCGCGGTGTAGCTCTCGACCTGCTCGCCGCCACCGCACGAGGCCAGCAGCGCCGCCCCGGCCAGCACCCCGGCGCCGGCCACGGCGCGGGCGTATCGATTCACGTTCAGCTTCATTCTTCAGGGCTCCGGGGGGACGACAACAGCGGCAGGGGTTTGAGGGGCGGGTCAGGCGGCGGCGGCGCGGGCGAGGCGGTCGCGCACGCCGTCCCATTC
>DATMIN010000411.1:0-5128 GCA_035554275.1 Burkholderiaceae bacterium | reverse complement strand
GCTGCGCACGCGCGGCGCGCTCGATGGCAGCACGCTCGCCGCCGCGCCGCCGAGCGCGCGCGCGGCCTGCAGCGCACACCGTTTCATCGCCTACGCGCTGTGCCTCGACCGCGAGTGCGAGCGGCCGCGCTTTCGCGCCAGCGCCGACTGCTCGAGGATGATCGCCGACAAGCGGCGCCGCGAAGACCACTGACGGCGGCCGCCGCGGCCTCTGCTACCGTCACGGCGTGAACCTTCCCCACGACCGCACGCCGTTTGCGTCGGCCCGCCCGCTCGCCGAGTCGCCCGACCTGGCCGAGCGCGCCGCCGACCTGCTGCGCACCTCCGGCGCGCTGCTGAACCTGGCGCCGCCCGAGGCCGCTGCGGTGGTGGCGCAGATGCGGCTGGTGCACGCCGGCGCCGGCGTCACGCTGTTCCGCGAGGGCGATTCGCGCTGGCTCGACCACCTGCTGCTGCTGCTCGACGGCGAGGTCTCGATCGACACCGGCCCGGGCGCGGTCGCGATCTCGGTCGTCGGCCCGGGCGCGATACTCGGCGAGATGGCGCTGCTCGACGGCGCGCCGCGCTCGGCCAGCTGCACCACCGCGTCGCCGATCCAGGCCGCCGCGCTGTCGCGCCAGGGACTGCAGCTGCTGATCGACCGCGAGCCGCGCGCGGCCGCGAAGCTGCTCGTCGGCCTCGGCGTGCGCACCGCCGAGCGCCTGCGCGCGCTCGGCGACCAGTTGCAGATCTACGCCAAGGTCGCCGAAGATCAGCAGCTCGAGATCGCCCGCCTGCGCGCCGTGGCGGCACGGTCGCCTCGCTGAACCGGAGGATTCGATAAGCCACGCCGGCGACCGCATCCCGCTCAACAACGTTCGCGACCTGCTGCGCATCGGCATGCCGTTGCCGTTCCGAGTGCCTCTGAGTCTCTATCAGTCGTGGATCGACGACAGGAACTGCTTCAGCTCGGGCGTCTTCGGGTCGCCGAAGATCTCGTCCGGCGGCCCGATCTCGTGGATGCGCCCGGCGTGCATGAAGACGAGCCGGTCCGACACCTTGCGCGCGAAGCTCATCTCGTGCGTGACCATCAGCAGCGTCATGCCCTCGTCGGCGAGCGATTCGACGACGCGCAGCACCTCGCCGACGAGCTCGGGGTCGAGCGCCGAGGTGATCTCGTCGCACAGCAGCACCGCCGGCTCCATCGCCAGCGCACGCGCGATCGCGACGCGCTGCTGCTGGCCGCCCGAGAGCTGATCGGGCTGCGCGTCGAACTTCTCGGCCAGGCCGACGCGCGCGAGCAACTTCTTCGCCTGTTCGACCGCGGCCTCGGCGTGGCGCTTCTTCACCAGCATCGGCGCGAGCATCACGTTGCGGCCCACGCTCAGATGCGGGAACAGGTTGAAGCCCTGGAAGATCATGCCGACGTGCTGGCGCAGCGTGCGCATCGCGGCGGCGTTGCCGTGCAGCAGCGGGTTGCCGTCGACGCTGAGCGAACCCTCGTTGAAGACCTCGAGCCCGTTGATGCAACGCAGCAGCGTGCTCTTGCCCGAGCCGCTCTTGCCGATGATCGCGATCACCTCGCCGCGCTTGACCGACAGGTCGATGCCCTTGAGGACCTCGTTCGCGCCGAAGCGCTTTTTGAGACCCTTGATCTCGACGATGCCCGTTGCCACGGGTGCTTCAGCGGTGACCATGCAGCTTCTTCTCCAGGGACTTGCTCCACGCCGAGACCGGCCAGCACAGCGCGAAGTACATCAGCGCGAGGCAGGCGTAGACGGTGAACGGGCGGAACGTGGCGTTGGTGATCATCGTGCCGGCCTTGGTCAGCTCGACGAAGCCGATCACCGACGCGAGCGCGGTGCCCTTGATCACCTGCACCAGGAAGCCGACGGTCGGCGGCACCGCGACGCGCAGCGCCTGCGGGCCGATCACGTGGCGCAGCTGCTCGCGCAGCGTCAGCGCCAGCGCGGCCGACGCTTCCCACTGACCCTTGTGCACTGCGGCCACGCAGCCGCGCCAGATCTCGGTCAGGAACGCGCTCGTGTACAGCGTCAGCGCGAGCATCGCGGCGACCCATGGCGAGACGTTGATGCCGAACAGCGCGAGCCCGAAGTAGGCGAGGAACAGCTGCATCAGCAGCGGCGTGCCCTGGAACAGCTGCACGTAGCCGCCGACCAGCGTGTCGGCGCCGCGCAGCTTCGCGATCCGCGCGATCAGCAACGCCAGCCCGACGAGCCCGCCGCCGACGAAGGCCATCACCGACAGCAGCACCGTCCAGCGCGCCGCGAGCAGCAGGTTGCGGAAGATGTCCCAGAGCGAGAAGTCGACCATCGGGCGTGCTCTAGCGGCCGAAGACGAAACGCGGGCCGGCCCAGTTCAGCAGCCGGCGCAGCGACATGGCGAGGGCGAGGTAGATCAGCGTGCCGACCAGGTACGACTCGAACGCGCGGAAGTTGCGCGACTGGATCAGGTTCACCGCGTACTGCAGCTCCGGCGTCGAGATCTGCCCGCACACCGCCGAGCCCAGCATCACGATGATGATCTGGCTCACCAGCGCCGGCCAGACGCGCTTCAGCGCCGGCGGCAGCACGACGCGCGTGAACACCTGCAGCTCGGTCAGCGCCAGGCTTTGGGCGGCCTCGATCTGGCCCTTCGGGGTGGTCGCGATGCCGGCGCGCACGATCTCGGCCGAGTACGCGCCGAGGTTCACCACCATCGCCAGCACCGAGGCCGTCTCCGGCGAGAGCCTGACGCCGATGCCGGGCAGGCCGAAGAAGATGAAGAACAGCTGGACGATGAACGGCGTGTTGCGGATCAGCTCGATATACGCGCCGACGATCCACCTCAGCCACGCTGCGCCGTGCAGCCGCGCCCAGGCGCACGCGACGCCGAGCGTGACGCCCACGCTCGCGGCGATCGCCGTCAGCACGAGCGTGGCGCCCACGCCCTTGAGCAGCAGCGGCCACTCGGCGAGGACGGCGAGGAAGTCGAACGCGATCATTGGAGGCTTTGACTCCCTCCCCCTTGACGGGGGAGGGCTGGGGAGGGGGTGGATCCTGATGCGGCCGAAGGCGGGCTGCCTACGGCAGCTCGCCCAGAGGCCGGCCGAGCCACTTCAGCGCGAGCTTGTTCAGCTCGCCTGAGGCGCGCGCCGCGGCGATGATCTCGTTGACCTTCAGGCGCAGCTTGTCTTCGCCCTTGGCCACGCCGATGTAGTTCGGCGAATCCTTCAGCAGCAGCTTGAACTCGGTGCTGACCTGCGGGTTCTTGGCCATGAAGTTGCCGGCCACCGACGCGCCCACGCCCATCAGCTGCACCTGGCCCGCGGCATAGGCCGAGACGGTGCCGTTCATGTCCTCGAAGCGCTTGATGTCGACGCCGGGCGGCGCGATCTTGCCGACCTCCTGGTCTTCCATCGCGCCGCGCGTCACGCCCACGCTCTTGCCGGCCAGATCGGCCGGTGTCTTCACGACCAGCGTCTTCGGGCCGAAGATCGCCTGGAAGAACGGCGAGTACGCGCTGGTGAAGTCGATCACCTTCTCGCGGTCCGGGTTCTTGCCGAGCGTCGAGATCACGAGATCGGCCTTCTTGGTCTGCAGGTACGGGATGCGGTTCGCGCTCGTCACCGGCACCAGCTCGACCTTGACGCCGAGCTTGGCGCCGATCAGCTCGGCCATGTCGACATCGAGGCCCTGCGGCTTCAGGTCGGTGCCGACGAAGCCGTACGGCGCCGAATCGGTCGGCACCGCGATCAGGATCAGCTTCTTCGCCATCACGTCGTCGAGCGCGCTCTGCGCGAACGCCGCCGGGGCCAGGGCGAGCGTGAGCGCGAACGCGCCGGCGGCCCGGAGGAAGGAACGGTGTTGCATCGAGAGCGTCTCCACGCTTGTCTGAGGGGGTGCCGGGTCGGCGCAGCGCGCGCACGACCGGCCAAGGAACGGCACGAGGCAGATAGCAAGCCCCGTGCCGGACGGGGCGCCGCGCGTCAGCGCGCGGGCGGCGTCGCGCGCGCGCCGAGCGGCGCGCGCAGCTGCATCAGCGTGCGCTGCAGCACCTTGGCGTCGGCGCTGGCGCGGTGGCGCTGCAACCGCATCTCGGTGCGCACCTGCTGCTTGACGACCGCCCACGCCGAGGCCTCGCGGTCGCTGAGCAGCGCGCGCAGGTTGTCGAGCCGGAAGCTCGGGGTCAGCCGCGCCGCCTCGAACAGCACGTTGAGCCAGGCGTAGTCGTGGGCCCAGCCGTCGCAGTAGACCGTCTGGCCGGCGAGCTGCCGGTTGAGCTGCGTGGCCACCTCGAGCACGTCGCGCCCGTGCCGCAGCACGGTGGCGAGCGGGATCTTGTGGACGAGCTCGGCCTGCGGATCCCAGTGCGTCCAGCCCGGCGCGGGGCGGATCAGCGTGCAGTAGGTCTTGCCGTCGGGCAGCACGAAGCCAACTTCGATGGGGTAGCTGTCGCGGCCAAAGCCCGAGGCCTCGATGTCGAGCACGGCCGGGGCGTCGTAGGCGGCGTCGGTTGGCGGCGCCAGCGGGTTGGGGGGCATCTCGCGAGCATAGGCGCGCGCGGGCGGGCCCGCACCCGCGCACCTCACCACAATCGCGGGGGGCGTGCCGAGGGTTCCCGCCGTTGGATCGTGCGCCGGCCTGCGCTATACCCTCTCGCTCGCGGCGCGTTGGCGCCGAACCTCGACCCCGGAGCCACCGTGAACCCGAACGCCGCCGTGCCCGCCGACCGCCCGCATCTGAAGATCTGGCCGAAGCGGCTGCCGCGCGAACTGGCGGTGCCGCAGACGACGCTGTGGTTCAACCTCGAGGTCTCGGCGGCGCGCTTTCCGGACCGGCCGGCGTACGTGTTCTTCGGCAAGACGCTGACCTTCGGCGAGCTCAAGGCGCAGGCCGAGGCGGTGGCGGGCTGGCTGCAGAGCGTCGGCGTGAAGGCCGGCGACCGGGTCGCGATCTTCATGCAGAACTGCCCGCAGTTCCCGGCCGCGCTGTACGGCATCCTGCGTGCCAACGCGGTGGCGGTGCCGGTGAACCCGATGAACCGCGCCGAGGAGTTCGCGCACTACATCACCGACCCGCAGACGCGCGTCGTGATCTGCAGCGCCGATCTCGCCGGCATCGTCGCCAGCGCGAACCAGACGCTGCCG
>DATMIN010000410.1:0-7874 GCA_035554275.1 Burkholderiaceae bacterium | reverse complement strand
GAGCGCCGCGACGAGTTGCGCTTCGAGCCACGCGGTGTTGATCACGATCTCGCGCACGCCGGCACGCGCCAGCGCCTCGATGTGCCACTCGATCAGCGGCTTGCCGCGCACCGCGAGCAGCGGCTTCGGGGTGTGATCGGTCAATGGCCGCATCCGCTCGCCGCGCCCGGCCGCAAGAATGATCGCCTTCATCGCGCCAGCGCCGCGACGGCGCCGCGCTCCAGCGCATGCCGCTCGACGCGCCGCGGCGCGAACGTCGCGATCAGCGCCTCGAGCAGCGCGTGCGCACGCGCCGAGTTGTCGGCGCCGAAATTGCACACGTAGACATCGAGCGTGACGGCCGCGAGCTCGGGCCAGGTGTGGACCGCGCAATGCGATTCGGCCAGCAGCACGACGCCGGTGACGCCGACCGGCGCGTCCGCGTCCGGGCCCGGCGCGAAGCGATGGAACAGCTCGCCGACCGGCTGCAGCCCGGTCGCGCGGACGGCTGCGAGGCACACGTCACGCAGCGCGTCCGGCTCGGTCATCGCGGCGTTCGGCGCGGCGCAGTCGTGCAGGTCGGCGGTGAGGTGCAGTCCGTGCATCGCTCGAATTATCCGGGGCATCGAGCGCTCGGCCGCGGCGCGCGCGACCGGCCCCTAAAATGGGCCGCTCCCGCTGCACCCGTCGGACCCGCATGGCCACCACCCCGTCTTCCCAGAACGCGACCCTGATGGCCAACTCGATCCGCGCGCTCGCGATGGACGCGGTGCAGCAGGCCAACTCCGGCCACCCCGGCGCGCCGATGGGCATGGCCGACATGGCGGTCGCGCTGTGGGGCCGGCACCTGCACCACAACCCCGGTAACCCGCACTGGGTGAACCGGGATCGCTTCGTGCTCTCGAACGGGCACGCGTCGATGATCCTGTACGCGTTGCTGCACCTCACGGGCTATGACCTGGCCGTCAGCGAGCTGCGCAACTTCCGCCAGCTCGGCAGCAAGACGCCCGGCCATCCCGAGCACGGCCTGACGCCCGGCGTCGAAACCACGACCGGCCCGCTCGGCCAGGGCTTCGCGAACGCGGTCGGCATGGCGCTGGCCGAGAAGCTGCTCGCGAAGGAGTTCAATCGCGAGGATGGCAACACACGTCATGCGATCGTCGACCATCACACCTACGTCTTCATGGGCGACGGCTGCATGATGGAAGGCATCAGCCACGAGGCCGCCGCGCTCGCCGCGGCGTGGAAGCTCGGCAAGCTGATCGCGCTGTACGACGACAACGGCATCTCGATCGACGGCAAGGTCGCGCCCTGGTTCGTCGACAACACGCCCGAGCGCTTTCGCGCCTACGGCTGGAACGTGATCGCCGATGTCGACGGCCATGATGCGCAGGCCGTCGACGATGCGATCAAGCAGGCCCTCGCGCAGGGCAGCGGCAGCGCGCCGGGCGGCGGCAAGCCGACGCTGATCTGCTGCAAGACCGTGATCGGCCAGGGCTCGCCGAATCGCGCCGGCACCGCGAAGGCGCACGGCGAGGCGCTCGGCGCCGACGAGATCAAGCTCACGCGCGAAGCGCTCGGCTGGACGCCCGAGCCGTTCGTGATCCCCGAAGACGCGTACTCGCTGTGGGATGCGCGCGCCGCCGGCCTGGCCGCGGAATCGGCCTGGGTCGACGCGTTCGAGGCGTATGCGAAGACCTACCCCGAGCTCGCGCTCGAGTTCGCGCGGCGCATGGATGCCGAGCTGCCGAAGACGTGGGCGCAAACCGCGGTCGACGCCGCCGTCGCCGCACACGCGAAGGCCGAGACCGTGGCCAGCCGCAAGGCCAGCCAGCTCGCGCTCGAGGTGTTCACGAAGGCGCTGCCCGAGTTGCTCGGCGGCAGCGCCGACCTGACCGGCTCGAACCTCACCAACACCAGCAGCACGGCGCCGCTGCGCCTCGAGGCCGACGGCAGCAGCAACGGCGGGCGCCACATCAACTACGGCGTGCGCGAGTTCGGCATGGCCGCGGTGATGAGCGGCGTCGCGCTGCACGGCGGCTTGATCCCGTACGGCGGCACCTTTCTGACCTTCAGCGACTACAGCCGCAACGCGATCCGCATGGCCGCGCTGATGAAGCTGCGCGTGATCCACGTCTTCACGCACGACAGCATCGGCCTCGGCGAGGACGGCCCGACGCACCAGAGCATCGAGCATGCGGCGGCGCTGCGGCTGATCCCGGGGCTGGACGTCTGGCGCCCGTGCGACACCGCCGAGACGGTGGTCGCATGGGCCTGCGCGATCGAGAGCAAGACGCGCCCGAGCGCGCTGCTGCTGTCGCGGCAGAACCTGCCGTACGCGCCGAAGAAGTCGCTCGACGGCGTCTCGAAGGGCGCGTACGTGCTCGCCGAACCGAGCGAGGTCGGGCTCAAGAAGAAGGCCCAGGCGGTGATCATCGCGACCGGCTCCGAGGTGCAGCTCGCGCTGCACGCGCAGCAAGAACTCGCGAAGAGCGGCATTGCGGCGCGCGTGGTCTCGATGCCGTCGACGAGCGTCTTCGATCGGCAGACGAGCGCCTACAAGACCAGCGTGCTCCCGGCCGGTGTCCCGCGCATCGCCGTCGAGATGGGCGCGACCGACGGCTGGTGGAAGTACGGCTGCGCGGCCGTCGTCGGGATCGACACCTACGGCGAATCGGCGCCCGCGCCGGCGCTGTTCAAGCACTTCGGCTTCACGCCGGAGAACGTGGTCGCGACGGTGCGCGCCGTGCTGAAGCGCTGACAACAGATTCCTAGACCCTCAGGAGATTGTTCCCATGACCATCAAGATCGGCATCAACGGCTTCGGCCGTATCGGGCGCATGGTGTTCCGCGCCGCGATCCAGAACTTCGAGGACGTGCAGGTCGTCGCCATCAACGACCTGCTCGAGCCCGAGTACCTCGCCTACATGCTGCAGTACGACTCGGTGCACGGCCGCTTCAAGGGGCAGATCGCGGTCGACGGCAACACGCTGATCGTGGGCGGCAAGAGGATCCGCCTGACGCAGGAGCGCGACCCCGCGGCCCTGAAGTGGGCCGACATCGGCGCCGACATCGTGGTCGAGGCGACCGGCCTGTTCCTGACCAAGGAAACCGGCCAGAAGCACCTCGACGCCGGCGCGAAGAAGGTGATCATGAGCGCGCCGTCGAAGGACGACACGCCGATGTTCGTCTACGGCGTCAACGACAAGTCGTACAAAGGCGAGGCGATCATCTCGAACGCCTCGTGCACGACCAATTGCCTCGCACCGGTGGCCAAGGTGCTGCACGACAAGTGGGGCATCAAGCGCGGCCTGATGACGACGGTGCACGCGACCACCGCGACGCAGAAGACTGTCGACGGCCCGTCGAACAAGGACTGGCGCGGCGGCCGCGGCATCCTCGAGAACATCATCCCGTCGAGTACCGGCGCGGCCAAGGCGGTCGGCGTCGTGATCCCCGAGCTGAACAAGAAGCTGACCGGCATGTCGTTCCGCGTGCCGACCTCCGACGTGTCGGTGATCGACCTGACCGTCGAGCTCGTCAAGGAAGCGAGCTACAAGGAGATCTGCGCCGAGATGAAGGCGCAGTCGCAGGGGGCGATGAAGGGTGTGCTCGGCTATACCGAAGACAAGGTCGTCTCGACCGACTTCCGCGGCGAGCCGATGACCTCGGTGTTCGACGCCGACGCCGGCATCGCGCTCGACGCCACCTTCGTCAAGGTCGTCGCCTGGTACGACAACGAATGGGGCTACTCGAACAAGGTGCTCGAGATGGTGCGCGTCGTCGCGAAGTAGCGCCTAGGCCCTAACGCCAGTGGCGCCCGCCGCGCCGGCCGCCGTAGTAGCCGAAGCCCAAGCTGATCGACGGGCCGACGTAGACGTACGGCGATGGCGCGTAGTAGTACGCGGGCGCCGGCTGGTAATACGACGGGTAGTACGACGGGTAATACGGCTGGTCGTAGACCGGCTGCGATGACGACGCGGCTCCCGCATCGCTGTAGACCGCCGGCGGCACCGCGCCGGCCGTCGCCGGTGCCGGCAGCGCGCTGCCCGACGCATCGGCCGGCTGCACGCTGACCGCGAAGCGCTGGCCCGGGTCGCGCGCCATGCGCGTGCTGTAGCGCTGGCCGGCGTAGTCGTACATCACGTCGTAGCCGACCACGCGCTCCTCGCGCGTCGTCTGCAGTTGGCAGCGGCGCACCGGCACCGCGGTCGCGGGCGTGCTGTTGGCCTCGACCTGGTTGCCGATCATCGAGCCCGCGACCACGCCGGCGCCGGTCGCCGCGGCGCGCCCGAAGCCGCCGCCCACGCTGTTGCCGAGCACGCCGCCGGCGATCGCGCCGAGCACCGCGCCGGCGCCGCTCGGCGCCTGCTGCACCACCTGCTCGGCGTCGGCGCAGACCTGCCGCCGCACCGGCACCGAGGCCGTCACCGGCGTCGACGACACGACCGTGGCGTACTCGACCGCGAACGCCGCCGGCGCCATCGCCGCGGCCGCGAGCGCCGCGCCGCCGGCGACCCAGCATTGAACGGGACTGGACTTCAGCATCTCGACCTCCTTGCGCGAAGGCGCTTGCCTTCAGTGCAGGGCAGCATACGCCTCAGGGTTTTTCCCCGGCACGAACGCGGCGTAAAAAATGATTGCGAGGGCACACCGCCTATCATCGCGGCTGCGGTCCGCTCGGTTGACATTACTTTGCGAGTGGGCACGCCCCAGCAATCCTCGTGCTGCACCCCGCGGGCCCAATCGTGTGCCCGCGCCGCGCCGGCCGGGCCTGCATTCGTGGACTTTCTCAAGGCAAGGATTCGAGACGTGAAGAAACTCAGTTGGTGGTCGGTGGTCGGCCTGGCTTCGGTCAGCGCGGTGTTGGCCGGCTGCGGCGGCAGCGGCGATGATTCCGGCGGCAGCGCCTCGCTGCGGGTGGCGAACGCGACGCTCACGCACACGTCGCTCGACCTGCTCGTGAACTCGGCCCCCGGCGTCTCCGCGACCGCGCTCGACACCGTCAGCAACTCCATCTCGCCGTCGAGCGGCACCGTCACGCTGCAGCTCAACGACGCCGGCTCGGCCACCGCGCTGACCACCACGGTGCCGACGCTGACCGGCAGCAACCACTACACGCTGCTCGCGTACGAGTCGGGCGGCGCGGTCAAGACGGTGGTGCTGAACGAGGACTACCCGCTGCCCACCACCGGCACCGCGCAAATCCGCGTCTACGACGCCGCGCTCGATGCCGGCCCGCTCGACATCTACATCACCGCGCCGACGGTCGACCTCGCCACCGTGAGCGCGCCGACCGCGACGATCGCGACGACGACGCAGAACACCTCGACCGCGTTCTACACCTTCAGCCCCGGCACCTACCGCGTGCGCGTCACCGCGGCCGGCAACAAGGCCGACCTGCGTGCCGACGTGCCCGCGGTCACCGTCACGAGCCAGCAGATCGCCACCGTCGCGCTGACGCCGGCCTCGGGCGGCTCGCTGATCAACGGCTCGACGCTGATCCAGCAGGCCGGCTACACCGCGGCGCGCAACACCAATGCGCGGGTACGCGTCGCGTCGGCGGTGACGACCGGTTCTCAGGTGACCGTCAGCTCGAGCGACGGCACGGTGATCGAGCCGGGCACGGTGTCGCCGGCGTTCGGCTACTACGTGCTGGTGCCGGCGAGCAGCTCGCTGAACGTCACTGCCGCCAGCGCATCGGTAGGCTCCCCTGGGGCGCTTGCGGCGGGAGCGGATTCGACGCTGCTGGTGTACGAGAACGCCGGCCTGCTGACCGCCAAACTGCTGACCGACGACAATCGCCTTCCGGCCGACTCCACCCGCACGAAGCTGCGCCTGATCAACGGCTTGACGGGCAGCAGCGGTCAGCTGACGCTGACGGCGAACAGCGCGCCGGTCGGCATCAACGTCGCCGCGGGCAGCGCGTCGAGCTACGCCACGATCCAGGGCAGCACGAGCGCCATCAACCTGGTGCTTTCGTCGTCGACCAGTGGTGCTTACCAACCCAACACCGGCGGAAATGTCAACGTCCCGCTGAGCGCAAACACCGTCTACAGCGTGCTGGCCGGTGGCAGCCCTTCGGCGCCGCAGCTGCTGATCCGCTGAGGCCCGGGAACGGCGGGCTTTCCGGGCGCTATTCGCCGCGTTGGCCGGTGAGGCTCCGCCTACACTCGATGGGGCGTTCCCCGATCCCGCGCGCTTTCGAGCGCGCGGGGCGACCGGCAGGTACCCGTCGCGGTGCCTGTCCTTGCCGGTGACCTGTCCATGACCCTGCTCCCTCGCCGCCGCTTCGCGCGCTCGGCCTGCCTGCTGGCGCTGCTTGGCGCCGGCGCGTTCACGGCGTGGCCGGCCGGCGCGCCCGAGCGCATGCCGGCGCGGCGCGGATCGGCATCGGCCCCGGCCGAGACCGAGGCGCGCGTCATCGTCAAGTACAAGGCCGACGCCGCGCTGCTGCGCGCGTCGGCGCCGAACGCCGCCACGCCGCGGGCGCAGCACGCGCAGGCGCTCGGCGGCCGGCTCGGCCTCGCGCTGACCGACGGCCGCACGATCGGCGACCGGGCCCAGGTGCTGAAGGCGCGCGGCCTCAGTTCGCGCGCGCTGGCCGAGCGGCTCGGCGCGCAGGCGGACGTCGAGTACGCGGTCGTCGACGGCCGGGTGCACGCGCTGGCCGCGCCGAACGACCCGCTCTACCCGAACGGGCAGACGGCCCCGACGCCGTTGATCGGCCAGTGGTACCTGCGCGCGCCGACCAGCGCGACGATCGTCGACGCGACCAGCATCGTCTCGGCGATCAACGCGCAGGCCGCCTGGGACGTCACCACCGGCAGTGCTGGCGTCGTCGTCGGCGTGCTCGACACCGGCGTGCGCCTCGACCACCCCGACCTCGCGGGCAAGCTGCGCACCGGCTACGACTTCGTCGGTGGCAACGGCACGGCCACCGCGATTGCGGTGGCGAACGACGGCGGCGGCCGCGACGCCGACCCGTCCGACCCCGGCGACTGGATCACCGCGACCGAGGCCAACACGAGCGGCGGCCCGTTCTACCAGTGCGGCGACAAGAACAGCGGCGGCGCCTACATCGGCTCGAACAGCTCGTGGCACGGCACGCAGACCGCCGGCCTGATCGGCGCGGCGACCAACAACGGCACCGGCATGGCGGGCACGGGCTACAACGTGACGGTGCTGCCGGTGCGCGTGCTCGGCAAGTGCGGCGGCTACGACTCCGACATCCAGGCCGCGATGCTGTGGGCCGCGGGGCTGAGCAGCACGCCGACCGCGCCCAGCCCGGCGGCGAAGGTGCTGAACATGAGCCTGGGTGGCAGCGGCGCGTGCAGCGCCGCCTACATCGACGTGTTCAACCAGCTCTTCAACGCCGGTGTCTCGGTCGTCGTCGCGGCCGGCAACGAGGGCCTGGCGGTGGCCACGCCGGCGAACTGCCCGCACGCGATCGGGGTCGCCGGGGTGCGCCACGCCGGCACCAAGGTCGGCTACTCCGACCTCGGCCCCGAGGTCTCGATCGCAGCGCCGGCCGGCAACTGCGTCAACTCGACCGGCGCGTGCCTGTTCCCGATCCTGACCACGAGCAACAAGGGCACGACGACGCCGGTTGCCGATTCGGCGGGCGGCTCGATCTACACCGACGACGGCGCCAACCCCACGCTCGGCACCAGCTTCTCGGCGCCGATGGTGGCGGGCACGGTCGCGCTGATGCTGTCGGCGAATCCGGCGCTGACGCCGACGCAGGTGCTGACCGCGCTGAAGGCGACGGCGCGGCCGTTCCCGTCGACCGGCGCCGCTGCCGGCACGCCGGCCTGCACCGCGCCCAGCGCGACCGCTCAAAGCAACGAGTGCTACTGCACCACGAGCACCTGTGGCGCCGGTCTGCTCGACGC
>DATMIN010000409.1:0-2423 GCA_035554275.1 Burkholderiaceae bacterium | reverse complement strand
GCCCGCGGTCGAGGCGCTCGCGCGGCCGGTCGGGGCCGGTGCGATCAGGCCGAGCGACTGCAGCACGGCGAAGTCGTTGGCGCTGATGCCGGCGAGGCTGGCGAGCAGCATCTCATCGCTCTTCACGCCGTCGATCACGAGCAGCAGGTTGCGCTGCGCGCGCTCCTTCACCAGCGCGCGTGTCTGCATCTCGGTTCGGCCCGCGTCGGTCTTGACCCAGATCACCGGTGAGTTCCCATCAACGATGTCGCCGGCCTGCATCGGGCCGCGCGACGTAGCGCGAAATGTATCAGCAGCGGTGCGCCGCGCGCACGCCCTCGCGTGATGCAAATCACCCTGGCGCGCGCCTCGGCAGCGTTCAGGCCTTGTGGCTGCGGCTCACATCGCTGCGCGATATGACCCTTCGCCGCAAGCCTTGAACGCTGGCGCGTTCAAGGCTTGTCTCGCAACTCGCGCCGCAGGATCTTGCCGACGTTGGTCTTCGGCAGCGCGTCGCGGAACTCGACCGTCTTCGGCCGCTTGTAGCCGGTGAGGTTGGCCTCGCAATAGGCACGCACGTCGGCTTCGGTGACGGCGGCGTTGCTCTTCACGATCACGAGCTTGACGGCCTCGCCGGCCTTCGCGTCGGGGATGCCGACCGCCGCGCACTCGAGCACGCCGGGCATCTGGCCGACCACGTCTTCGACCTCGTTCGGGTAGACGTTGAAGCCGCTGACGAGGATCATGTCCTTCTTGCGGTCGACGATTCTGAAGTAGCCGCGCTCGTCGACCACGCCGATGTCGCCGCTGCGGAAGAAGCCGTCGGGCGTCATCACCTTGGCGGTCTCGTCGGGGCGCTGCCAGTAGCCGGCCATCACCTGCGGGCCCTTGATCGCGATCTCGCCCGGCGTGCCCAGCGGCACCTCGGCGCCGTCGTCGTCGAGCAGGCGCAGTTCGGTGTTGGGCATCGGCAGGCCGATGTTGCCGCTGTACGCGGTGCTGTCGACCGGGTTGCAGGTGGCCGACGGCGAGGTCTCCGACAGGCCGTAGCCCTCGACGATCGGGCAGCCGGTCTTCTCGAGCCACAGCTTCGCGGTCGCGCTCGTCACGGCCATGCCGCCGCCGACCGAGATCACCAGGCCGCTCCAGTCGACGCTGCCGAACTCGGGGTGATGCGCCATCGCGTTGAACAGCGTGTTGACGGCCGGGAAGCTGTGGAAGGTCTCGCCCTTCAGCTCTTTGAACACCGCCGGCAGATCGCGCGGGTTCGCGATCAGGATGTTCGCGCCGCCCATGCGCATGCTGAGCATGACGTTGGTATTGAAGCCGAAGATGTGATAGATCGGCAGCGCGCAGATCGTCACGATCTGCTGGCCGGCCGGGATCTTCTTCAGCGCCGGCTGATACCACGCCTCCGACTGCAAGATGTTCGCGACGAGGTTGCGGTGCAGCAGCACCGCGCCCTTGCTGACGCCGGTCGTGCCGCCGGTGTACTGCAGCACCGCGATGTCGTCGGGGCCGACGCTCGCCGGCTTGAAGGTCTTGCTGCGGCCCTGCGAGACCGCGTCGTTGAACGCGACGGCGCCCGGCAGCTCGTACGCCGGCACCATCTTCTTCACCTTGCGCACGACGTAGTTGACCAGCAGCGACTTCGGGAAGCCGAGCATGTCGCCGAGCGCGGTGAGCACGACCTTCTTGGTCGGCACGCTCCCGATCACCTGCTGCAGCGTGGTCGCGAAGTTCTCGACCATGATGATCAGCTTCGCGCCCGAATCCTTCAGCTGGTGCTCGAGCTCGCGCGGCGTGTACAGCGGGTTCACGTTGACGACCACGTAGCCGGCGCGCAGCACGCCGGCCACCGCGACCGGGTACTGCGGCACGTTGGGCATCATGATCGCGACGCGGTCGCCCTTCTCGAGCCCCTGCGTCTGCAGCCACGCGGCGAGCGCGCGCGAGGCATCGTCGACCTGCGCGAAGCTGATCGTCTTGCCCATGAACTTGTACGCCATGCGACCGGCGTACTTCTTGAAGCTCTCGTCGAGCAGCGCGACCAGCGACGGGTACTGGCCGACATCGATCTCGGCAGGCACGCCGGCGGGGTACTGCTTCAACCAGGTCTTTTCCATCGAGCGCTCCGGGGACAGCGGGGGATTCTGACCGACGCCCGGTGCGCGCCGCCTAGGGTCTTGCCCCGGGGACGCGCCGCCCGCACGGCGCGACGCGCTCGCCAGCATCGCGCCGCTAGCATCAAGCGATGGACACACCGCCGCCGACGCTGTTGGTGATGGGCGCCGGCGCGATCGGCTGCTGGCTCGGCGGCTGCCTGCAGGCGGCCGGCGTGCCGGTGGTGTTCGTCGGCCGCGCGCGCGTGCTCGGCGAGCTGCGCACGCACGGCCTGACGCTGACCGATCTCGACGGCCGCCGCAGCGTGCTGGCGCCGAGCG
>DATMIN010000408.1:0-6700 GCA_035554275.1 Burkholderiaceae bacterium | reverse complement strand
GCACGAGTTGCGCGTCGACGCGACGCCGCCGCTCGAGTGGGGCGACCGCTTCAGCGCGATCGGCCGCTTCACCCAGCCGCTGCTCGCGCGCCGCGGCGACTGGCGGCGCTGGAGCGGCACCGCCTACGCCGACCTGCCGCGTGCCGACGTCCACGCGCTGCGCGCCCACCTGACGTTGCCGTTCGAGTTGAGCGAGGGCGTCGGCGCGCTGCGCGGCTGGCTCGATCTCGAGCGCGGCGAGCCGGTCGGCGCGACCGTCGATCTGGCACTGCGCGCGGTCGCGCTGCGGCTGGCGCCGAACGTCGAGCCGCTCGCGATCAACGAGGTCGAGGGCCGGCTGGTCGCGCGCCGCGACGCCGATGGCGCGCGCGTCGCGCTGCAGCGCTTCACGTTCGAGACCAGCGGCGACGAGATCCGCTGGCCGCAGGGCGACATGAGCTTCGCGTGGCAGCAGCGCGACGGCCAGCCCGCGAGCGGCGGCGCGTTCAATGCGCAGCGCCTCGACATCGCGCTGATGGCGCGCCTGGCGCAGCGCGTGCCGCTCGGCGAGCCGGTGCGCAAGTGGCTCGCCGAACTCGACCCGAAGGGCCAGATCAGCGAACTCGCGACCGCGTGGGAAGGCCCGCTCGATGCGCCCAAGCGCTACAAGGCGCACGCCAGGATCGGCGCGCTCGCGCTCGCGGCGCACGCGGCGAGCGAGCCGCGCGGCGTCGGGCGCCCCGGGCTGCGCGGCGCCAGCGTGCAGTTCGACGCCACCGAGGCCGGCGGCAGCGCGCAGCTCGCGATCAACGGCGGCGCGCTCGAACTGCCCGGCGTGTTCGAGGAACCGCTGCTCGTGCTCGACCGGCTCGCAGCGCAGCTGCAGTGGAAGATCGAGCCGGCGAAGGACGCCGGCGCGCCCGCGCGCCTGAGCCTGCAGGTCAAGGACGCGCGCTTCGCCAACGCCGACGCCGCCGGCGAGCTGACTGCGAGCTGGAGCACCGGCGCGCTCGCCGCCAACGGGCGCAGCGGCGGCCGCCTCCCGGGCCGGCTCGAACTCGACGGCAGCCTCACCGACGGCGCCGCGCAGCGCGTTTACCGCTACCTGCCGCTCGGCCTGCCGAAGGCCACGCGCGACTACCTCGAGCGCGCGGTGCAGGGCGGGCGCATCCCGAGCGCGAGCTACCGCGTGCGCGGCGATCTGGCCGAGTTCCCGTTCTTCGGCGCGCGCGCGGCGAAGGACAGCGAGTTCCGCATCAACGCGAAGATCGACGACGCGCGCTTCGCGTTCGTGCCGTCGACGCCGGCGACCGCGGGCGCGCCGGCGGTCGAGTCGCCGTGGCCAGTGCTGACGCAGACCAGCGTCGAGCTCGCGCTCGACCGCAACGTGCTCGAGCTGCGCAACGGCCGCACGCGGATGGGCGGCGTCGACTTCCCGCGCGTGCAGGTCGCGATCCGCAAGCTCGACGCCGAACCCGAGCTTGCGCTCGAGGGCAGCGGCAGCGGGCCGCTCGGCGAGATGCTGCGGATCGTCAACAGCACGCCGATCGCCGGCTGGACGAACAAGGCGCTGGCCACCAGCAGCGCCAGCGGCGCCGCCGACCTCGCGCTGAACCTGACGATCCCGCTGCAGCACATCGACACGACCGCGGTGAAGGGCAGCGTCACGCTCGCCGGCAACGACGTGCGCCTCAGCGCCGACAGCCCGCTGCTCGGCGGCGCGAAGGGGCGCGTCGATTTCACCCACAAGGGCTTCGCGATCGTCGGCGCGAGCGCCAAGGTCTACGGCGGCGATGCGACGTTCGACGGCGGCACGCAGAGCGACGGCAGCGTGCGCGTCAACGGCCAGGGCACGATCGCGGCCGAGGCGCTGCGCCGCGCGAGCGAACTCGGCGCGCTGGCGCGCCTGGCCGGCTCGCTCGCCGGGCAGACGAGCTATCGCGCCAGCCTCGGCTTCGGGCGCGGCTCGGAGATCAACGTGACGAGCAACCTCGTCGGCCTCGCGATCAACCTGCCGGCGCCGCTCGCGAAGGCCGCCGAGGCGCCGCTCGCGCTGCGCGTCAGCACGGCCGCCGAGCCCGGCAGCGGCACGCCGCCGGCGCGCGACGTGCTGCGCGTCGAACTCGGCAACGTGGTGCAGGCGCAGTACGTGCGCGACGTGAGCGGCGAGCAGCCGCGCGTGCTGCGCGGCGGCATCGGCGTGATGGCGCCGGCGCCGAGCGCGGCGAGCGGCGTCGCGGCCGTCGTCGAGCTGCCGCTGCTCGCGACCGACGACTGGCAGGCCGTGGCCGACAAGCTCGGCGACGAGCCGGCGGCCGGCGCGCCGGCAACGGCGTCGGCATCCACACCGACCGCGCCGTCGCCGTACGCGCCCGACAGCGTCGCGCTGCGCGTGCAGGAGCTGGTCGCCGGCCAGCGCCGCCTCACGCACGTCTCGGCCGGCCTGTCGCAGGAGGGCGGCGTGTGGCGCGCCAACGTCGACGCCGACCAGCTCGGCGGCTACGTCGAGTACCGCGTGCCGACGCGGCGCGGCGGCGGCCTCGGCGGGCGCGTGTACGCGCGGCTCGCGCGGCTGTCGCTGCCGAAGGGCGACGACGAGCAGGTCGAGAAGCTGCTCGACCAGCAACCGGCGACGATGCCGGCGCTCGACATCGTCGTCGACGACTTCGAGCTGCGCGGCAAGCGGCTCGGCCGCGTCGAGATCGAGGCCGTGAACCGCGGCGGCAGCGCGGCGCGCGACTGGCAGCTGTCGAAGTTCAACCTCGTCACGCCCGAGGCGCACCTGAGCGCGACCGGCCAGTGGGCCGCCGTCGGCCCGGGCCCGCGCGGCGCCGCGCGCCGCATGACGATGGACTTCAAGCTGCAGGTCGCCGACAGCGGCGCGCTGCTCGACCGCCTGGGCACGCGCGGCGCGGTGCGCGGCGGCAAGGGCACGCTGTCCGGGCAGATCGGCTGGGCCGGCTCGCCGTTCGGGCTCGACTACCCGAGCCTTTCGGGCCAGGTCAACGTCGCGGTCGATTCGGGCCAGTTCCTGAAGGTCGATCCGGGCGCGGCGCGGCTGCTCGGCGTGCTCAGCCTGCAGTCGCTGCCGCGGCGCCTGTCGCTCGACTTCCGCGACCTGTTCCAGGAAGGCTTCGCGTTCGACAGCATCACCGGCGACGTGACGATCGCGCAGGGCGTGGCCAAGACCAACAACCTGCGCATGCGCGGCGTGCAGGCGCTGGTGCTGATGGAGGGCAGCGCCGACGTCGAGCACGAGACGCAGGACCTGCGCGTCGTCGTCGTGCCCGAGATCAACGCCGGCACCGCCGCGCTCGCGTACGCGGTGATCAACCCGGCCATCGGCCTGGGCGCATTCCTGGCGCAGGCGATCCTGAAGAAGCCGCTCACCGCCGCCGGCACGCGCGAGTTCCAGATCAGCGGGCCGTGGGCCGACCCGAAGGTCGATCGCGTCGAGCGCAAGTTCGGCGAAGATGCGCTGGCGGTCGAGCCGGCCGCCTCGGCCCCTTCGGGCAAGTGAACAACACACGATGAAGATCGCTGCAGTGCAAATGGTGTCGACGACCGGCGTCGACGCGAACCTCGAGGCCGCGCGCCGGCTCGTCGCGCAGGCGGCGCAGGGCGGCGCCGAGCTGGTCGTGCTGCCCGAGTACTTCTGCGTGATGGGGCGCAGCGACCGCGACAAGCTCGCCGTGGCCGAGACGCCCGGCGACGGCCCGATCCAGCGCATGCTGGCGGATGCGGCGCGCGCGCACGGCGTCTGGCTCGTCGGCGGCACGCTGCCGCTTTCGAGCGACGACCCGCAGCGCGTGCTCAACGCGAACCCGGTCTACGCGCCCGACGGCACGCTCGCGGCGCGCTACGACAAGATCCATCTGTTCAAGTACGACAACGGCCGCGAGCGCTACGACGAGGGCGCGACGATCCTGGCCGGCAGCGCGCCGACCGCGCTGACGATCACCGGCCGCGGCGCGCCGCTGCGGCTGGGCTTGAGCGTGTGCTACGACCTGCGCTTCCCCGAGCTGTACCGCGCGCTGATGCAGCCCGAGCCGTGCGACCTGATCTCGGTGCCGTCGGCGTTCACCTACACCACCGGCCTCGCGCACTGGGAGCTGCTGCTGCGCGCCCGCGCGGTCGAGAACCAGTGCTACGTGATCGCCGCGGCGCAGGGCGGCACGCACGAGAACGGCCGCCGCACCTTCGGCCACAGCCTGATCGTCGACCCGTGGGGCACGCTGGTCGCGGTGCGGCCCGAGGGCGAGGGCGTGGTGCTGGCCGAGGTCGACCCTTCGCTGCTCGCGGCGGTGCGGATGCAGCTGCCCGCGCTTGCGCACCGGCGGCTCGGCGCGGGGCCGCGCGCTTGAGCGGCTGGCGACGCCGGGCGTGGCTCGCGGCCGGGCTGCTCGCACCGGCGGCCGTCTCGGCGCAGAGCGACGCGCAAGACGCGCCGTCGCTGCGCAAGCGCATCGCCGCGTTGCTGGCCCAGCACGCCGACTGGCCGCAGCGCGCGCGCTACCGCGCCGAGAACGCGGCGCTGCCCGCGCCGCGCGCCGGCGAGCAGCGCGTCGTCTTCCTCGGCGATTCGATCACCGATGCGTGGGGCCGCTGGGCCGGCGAGTTCTTCCCCGGCAAGCCGTATGTGAACCGCGGCATCAGCGGCCAGACCACGCCGCAGATGCTGCTGCGCTTTCGCGCCGATGTGATCGCGCTCGATCCGCGCGCGGTCGTGATCCTGGCCGGCACCAACGATCTGGCCGGCAACACCGGAGCGACCACGCTCGACGAGATCGAGGGCAACCTGCGCTCGATGGCCGAGCTGGCGCACGCGCACGGCATCCGCGTCGTGCTCGCGTCGGTGCTGCCGGTGCACGACCACGCCGAGCCGGTGAGCGCCACGCGCCCGCCGGCGAAGATCCTCGCGCTGAACGCCTGGATGCGCGGCTACGCGCAGCAGCACGGCCTCGTCTACCTCGACTACCACGCTGCGATGGTCGAGCCCGACGGCTCACTGCGGCGCGAGCTTTCCGACGACGGCCTGCACCCGAATGCCGCCGGCTACGCGGTGATGCAGCCGCTCGCGCAGCGCGCGGTCGACGAGGCGCTGCGCCGGCGTTGAAGCGCGAGCGCGCTCAGCCGAGCGTGTCGGCCCAGATCGAGCGCGCCCAGCTGAATGCGAGCGCCGCCTCGAGCTCGTTCGGCGCCGCCGAGAGCCCGCCCGAGCCGGCGACCGGCTTGAACGTCTTCTCGGCCGCGTCGTACGCGTGCACGCTCGCCACATGCATCGCGCGCTTGTCGTCGACGAAGCTGTAGCAGGTGTTCGACAGCATCGGCGCGGCATCGAGCTCCCAGCCGTTCAGCTCGGCGACGATCGCCGCCGCCACCACCTTGGCGTGGCTGTTCGCCATGTGGCCGCTCTTGGGCATCAGCGAGGCGATCTGGATCGCGTCGCCGATCACGTGGATGTGCTTCGCCGCGGTCGACTCGAAGTTGATCCAGTTGACGTTGCACCAGCGGCCGTTCGAGTTCGCCAGACCCGTTTGCACCGCGATCGCGCCGGCGCGCATCGGCGGCAGCACGTTCAGCACGTCGGCGCGCACGTCGTCCTGGACCTCGAACTTGATCGTTCCGCTGGCCGCGTCGACCGCGCTCGCCTTGCTCTGCGGCTGGTACTCGAGCAGGCCCTTGTACGACTCGGCCCAGACCTTCTTGAACAGCGGGCCCTTGCTCGTCACGTCTTCGTTGGCGTCGAGGATCAGCACCTTCGAGCGCGGCTTGGCGGCCTTGAAGTAGGCCGCGATCAGCGAGGCGCGCTCGTACGGCCCGGGCGGGCAGCGGTACGGCGCCTCGGGGATCGCGATCGCGAACACGCCGCCGTTGGGCATCGCCTCGAGCTGGCGGCGCAGCGCCACGGTCTCGGGCCCGGCCTTCCAGGCCTGCAGGATGCGGCCCTCCGCGGTGGCGGCGCGCAGCCCCGCGACCGCGTCGAACATCATCTCGACGCCGGGCGCGAGCACCAGCTTGTCGTAGCCGATCACGGCGCCCGAAGCGAGCGTCGCGCGGCGCTGCGTTGCATCGATGCGCGCGACCGCGTCGGCCACGTGGCGCACGCCGTGCGCGGCGCCGAGCTTGTCGTACGCTCGCGTGATGTCGGTCAGCGCGTGGTGGCCCGAGAGCACCAGGTTCGACAGCGGGCACGACACGAACGCGGCGTCGGGCTCGACCATCGTCACGTCGATCTTGTGCTCGGACAGCAGCCGCACGTAGCGCGCCGCGGTGGCGCCGCCGTAGCCGCCGCCGACGACCAGCACGCGCGCCGCGCCGGGGGCGCCGAGCGCGCTCGGCGCCGGTGTCGTGGCACAACCGGCAAGGCCGAGCGCGCCGAGACCGGCCGACGCGCCGGCGACGCGCAGCAGGTCGCGTCTGCGGATCAGACCCGCGCTCATGGCGCTGCCGCCGGCGTGCGCGCGGCGAAGTAGGCGGCGATCTGCGCGATCTGCGCGTCGCTGTAGCCCTTCGCGAGCTGCGGCATCACGGTGCCGGCGCGCTCGCCGCTGCGAAACGCCAGCATCTGCTGCGCGAGGTACGACGCCGGCATCCCGGCCAGCGCGCGCATCGCCGAGCCGGGCGGCGCCTGGCCGTCGGTGCCGTGGCACTGGGCGCAGGTCGCGGCCAGGCCGCGCGCGTGGCGCGCCGTGGCGTCGTCCTGCGCCGCGGCCGGCCT
>DATMIN010000407.1:0-2889 GCA_035554275.1 Burkholderiaceae bacterium | reverse complement strand
CCGGCCCGCGCGGTGGCCTGCAGCAGCAACCCCGCGAAGAGTGCCAGGGTGGCCAACGCAGGGCGCCACCTCGGCGCGGGCCGCCCGTCCCGGGCCCGCATCATGATCGTCGTGGTGGTCGCTTTCGTGTTCATGCCGCGTTCCTCGTGTCGGGCCTCGCCCCGTGCGACGCCTGACAGCAGCGTAGGAAGCGTGGCGCTTCAGGACCGTTTCAGGGCCGCGGGGTGCAGCCACTGCAGCGCCTGGACGAGCACCGCGTCGGTGGCATCGGTGGCAGCCGCGCCGCCCTCGGCAGCGCCGACCGGCTGCAGCGCGCCGCTGGCCGCCGCCGGCAGGGCCTCGAGTGACCTGCGGGCATCGGCGCGCAGCGGGTGCGTCGCGCGCGGGTGCGCATGCACCCAATGCCACAGCCGTGCAGCGGCGACGCGGTCGCCCGCGCCGGCCAGCAGGCGCGCCGCGGCGCCGACGCAGCTCAGCGCCATCGTCGACGACCCGGAGCGCCGCGCCGACGACACCGCCTGCGCCAGTGCCTCGTGCGCCGCGTCGGCGCGGCCCTCGGCCGCGGCCAACCGGGCCGCCGCGATCCGCAACTGCGTCGGCACGACGACATCGCCGCTCGCCGGCTCGGCGGCGAACGCGGCGTCGATGTGGCGGCGCGCGGCCGCCCTATCGCCGAGCTCGAGCGCGACTTCGGCCAGGATGGTCTCGAGGATCGCGCGCCTCGCGTCGATGCGGTGGGCAACGACGACCGCCAGCGCCTCCTCGTTGCTGCGCCGTGCCGCAGCGAAACGCTGCAGCTCCATCTCGATGTTGCCGGCATTGATCAAGGCGACGACTTGGCCGCCGACATCGCCGCTGCGCGCGTACAGCCGGCCGGCCTCTCGCAGGTGCGCCATGGCCGCATCGAAGCGGCCCAGGGCGCGCTCGACGAGGCCGAGGCCGTTGGCCGCCGCCGCCGCGATCGACAGCTCGTCGCGCGCCAGCGCACTGCGCTGGGCCTGCTCGAAGTGGGCGCGTGCGGCCTCGACCTCGCCGGCGAAGAGCAACGCGTTGCCGAGGACCGTGAGGCAGCCGAGCGCGACGCCGACATCGCCGGCGCGGCCGGCCCAGCGCAGCGCTTCGCGCGCGTGTGCGAGCGCCGACGGCAGGTCACCCGCGTGGTACTCGAGCATCGCCTGCGTGCGCCGCGTCCGCGCCTTCGCTGCCAGCCCGGCACGGCCATGCACGGGCATCGTGGCCACCGCCTGCGCGAGAAAGGGGAGCACTTCCTGCACGCCGCCGCGCTGCACGAAGTAGGCGCCCATGGCGCTCGCGAACCGCGTGAGCAGCGTCGCCGCGCCACTGGCGGCGGCCCAGGCCCAGGCGGCGCGAAGGTGCGGCAGTTCGGCCGCGATGGCGTCGGCCGCCTGCGGTGTCATGCTGCGCCCGGGCCCCGCCAGCGCTTCCAGCCAGTGGCCGCACCAGCTGGCGTGGCGCGCGGCCAGCGCGTCGGCATCTTCCGGTGGTGCGCGCTCGGTGACGAACTGGCGCAGCAGCGGGTGCAGCGCAAACCGGCGCGGCGTTGCGGCCTGCAGCAGCGATGCATCGAGCAACGCCGCCAGCATCGACAGCGGTACATCGGCGGCCTGTTCGGCGAGCTCGCGGCCGAACGGCCCGGGCAACCAGGCCAGCTGCGACAGCCCTGCGCGCTGCGGGTCGTCGAGCAGCCGCCAGGAGCGGTCGAAGGTCGCACGCAGCCCGCGCGCGGCGCGGCCAGCGTCGAGCACGTCGAGCGAGCGCGACAGCTCGGCAGCGATGTCTTCCACCGGCATCAGCCGCGTCGCCGCCGCGGCGAGTTCGATCGCGAGCGGCATGCCGTCGCAGGCGCGCAGCAGCCGCACGACGTCGTGCGGCCGCCGCGCGACGCTGAATCCGGCAGCGGCGGCGCGTGCCCTCGCCTCGAACAGGCGCACGGCGTCGAAGCGGCGCAATACATCGGCGTCGGCGGCATCGTCGTCGTCGGGCAGCGGCAGGCCGTCGAGCGCCAGCACCTCGGCCGCATGGGCGGGCCGCGCGCGCGAGGCCGTCAGCAGTTTGAGTGCGGGGCAGTTCGCCAGCAGCGTGGCCAGCGCGTCGTCGAGCTCGTTCAGCTGCTCGGTGTTGTCAAGCGCCAGCAGCAGGGCGCGCTCGCCGATCGCGTCTGCGACCTGCGCCCACGCCGGCCGTTTCGGGAGCAATGCGACACCCAGGGCCGCGGCGACGCGCGCCGGAACCTGCGCGATGTCGTCCAGGTCGGCCAGCGCGACGGCGACGGTACCGGCGGGGAACGCCGGCGCCAGCCGCGGCAGCACCGCGCGCAGCAGCGCCGTCTTGCCGATGCCGCCGGGGCCGGTGACGACGAGCCAGCGCGTGCCGCCGACCGCGGCCAAGCGGCGCTGCACTTCGCCCGCCTCGGCGCGGCGGCCGATGAAGGCGTCGGCGTCGGCGCGCATCGCGGCGGCCGTGATCACGCGTTCGGTGCCGGCGGCCGCCGGGTCGAGGGCACTGATGCGTGCCGCCAGCTGCGCCGCGTCTGCGGCGCCTGCGGGGCCGCCGAACGCGGTCAGGCGGCGCGCAGCCGCCGCGCGCCACAGCGCCACGACGCGGTTGCGTTCCCGCTGCAGCCACTCCAGCGCGGGCTCGGGAAGCCCGGGCTCGAGCCCGTCGAGCAGCGGTACCAGGGGGTGCAGCGCGACGACGGCCGCGTCGTCGCCGGCGGCCGCGGCATCATCGAAGCGCTGCAGGTCGGACGGCATCCGCCAGCGCACGCGCTCGGCCTGCAGCTCGAGCGCATCGAAGCCGGGCTGCTGGCGCACGCGCAGCAGCAGCACCCGCAGGTTGGCGCGTGCCGCGCCCTCGGGCCGGTCCGGC
>DATMIN010000406.1:0-2878 GCA_035554275.1 Burkholderiaceae bacterium | reverse complement strand
CGGCGACGCGCAAGCGCTCGCGGCGGCGCGCGCGCTGGTCGCGGCCGGCGCCGACCGCACGCTCGCGCCGCAGTTGCGTGCGTTCGTCTACCTGCCGTTCGAGCACGCCGAGGACGCGGCGGCGCAGGACGAGGCGGTGCGCCTGTGCACGCAGCTCGCCGCCGAAGCACCCGAGCTCGACGAGACGCTCGCCTACGCGCACAAGCACCGCGACGTGGTGCGCCGCTTCGGCCGCTTCCCGCACCGCAACGAGATCCTCGGGCGGGTCTCGACCGCGGCGGAGGCCGAGTTTTTGCGCGAGCCGGGGTCGCGGTTTTGAGCCGCGTCGTCGCCGTCGCCGCCGACGCGACGCATGCGTTCAGCAAGCCGGTGCGCCAATCGATCCGGCTGCTCGCCGGGCTCGGCGTCGAGGGCGACACGCACCTCGGCGTCACCGTGCAGCACCGCTCGCGCGTCGCGCGCGACCCGACCCAGCCGAACCTGCGCCAGGTGCACCTGATCCACGCCGAGCTGTTCGACGAGCTGCGCCGCGCCGGCTTCGAGATCAGCGCGGGCGAACTCGGCGAAAACATCACGACCGCCGGCATCGACCTGCTCGCGCTGCCGCGCGGCGCGCGGCTGCACCTCGGCGACGAGGCGGTGATCGAGATCACCGGCCTGCGCAACCCGTGCGTGCAGCTCGACCGCTTCCGCGCCGGGCTGACCGCCGCGACGCTCGCGCACGGCGCCGACGGCCAGCTGATCCGCAAGGCCGGCGTGATGGCGATCGTGCTCGGCAGCGGCGCGGTGTGCGCCGGCGATGCGATCCGCGTCGAGCTGCCGGCCGGGCCGCAGGGCGCACTCGAACCGGTCTGAGACATCACGATGCGCGCCGCCTGGATCGTGCTGTGGAGCGGGCTGAGCCTGGCGGTGCCGGCCGCGGCCGAGCCTGCCGACGTGCAGGCGCTCGCGTGGCTGCAAGGCTGCTGGGCGCAGCGCACGCCCGAGCGCATCGTCGAGGAACAGTGGATGGCGCCGCGCGCCGGCACGATGCTCGGCATGAGCCGCACGGTGCGCGGCGACAAACTGGTCGCGCACGAATCGGTGCTGCTGCGCGAGCACGAGGGGCGCTTTGAATACGCGGTCAGCCCGTCGGGCCAAGCGCCGACGGTGTTCACGTCGATCAGCGTCGGCGCGAACCGCGTCGTGTTCGAGAACCCCGAGCACGACTTCCCGCAGCGCGTCGCGTACGCGCGCGACGGCTCCGAGCTGCGCGCCTGGATCGAAGGCACGCTGAAGGGCCAGCCGCGGCGCGTCGACTACCGCTACCAGCGCGTCGCCTGCAACGGCGCCGACTGAACCCGCGGGCGCGGCTCAGCCGTCGAGCCGCCCGTGCCGCAGCCGCAGCACCCGCCCGCAGCGCGCCGCGAGCGACTCGTCGTGCGTGACGACGACGAACGCCATGGCGCGCTCGCGCGCGAGCCGCAGCATCAGCTCGAACACGCCGTCGGCGGTCTCGCGGTCGAGGTTGCCGGTGGGCTCGTCGGCGAGCACGCAGTCGGGGCTGCCGGCGAGCGCGCGCGCGATCGCGACGCGCTGGCGCTCGCCGCCCGAGAGTTGCGACGGCCGGTGCTGCACGCGCGGCGCAAGGCCCACCTGCGCCAGCACCTCGGCGGCGCGCGCGCGCGCCTCGGGCTTGGCCTCGCGCCGGATGCGCAGCGGCATCGCGACGTTGTCGAGCGCGCTGAACTCGGGCAGCAGGTGGTGGAACTGGTAGATGAAGCCGAGATGCCGGTTGCGCCACGCGCCCTGCTCCGCCGCATCGAGCGTCGCGAGATCGCGCCCGGCGAGCTCGACGCGCCCGGCGCTCGGCGCCTCCAGCCCGCCCATCAAATGCAGCAGCGTGCTCTTGCCCGAGCCCGACGCGCCGACGATCGCGACCGTCTCGCCGGCGTGCACCGTCAGGTCGACGCCCTGCAGCACGTGCACGTCGAGCGCGGCGTCGCCGCTGCCTTCGGTGAAGCGCTTGTGCAGGCCGCTGGCGCGGATCACGACGCCGTCGGCGAACGGCTCATTCATAGCGCAAGGCTTCGGCCGGTTGCACGCGGCTTGCGCGCCAGCTCGGGTAGATCGTCGCGACGAACGACAGCACCAGCGAGATCACGACGACCGGCACGATGTCGCCGGCCTGCGGGTCGCTCGGCATGCGGCTGATCAGGTACACGCTCGACGGCAGGAACGTGACCCGCAGCAGCGCCTCGAGCCCCGCGACCAGCGTACCGACATTGAACGCGATCAGCAGCCCGAACAGCACACCCGCGAGCGTTCCGATCACGCCCGACAGCGCACCCTGGACCATGAACACCTTCATCACCGAGCGCGGGCTCGCCCCCAGCGTGCGCAGGATCGCGATGTCGGCTTGCTTGTCGGTCACCGTCATCACCAGCGTCGAGACGAGGTTGAACGCGGCGACCGCGACGATCAGCGTCAGGATGATGAACATCAGCCGCTTCTCGAGCTCGACCGCCGAGAACCAGTTGCTGTTGGTGCGGGTCCAGTCGCGCACGACGAATTGCGGGCCGAGCGCTTCCTGCAATCGCGCGCCGGCTTCGCGCGCGAGGTTCAGATCGGTCAGGCGCAACTGCACGCCGGTCGGCCCTTCGGTGCGAAACAGTTTCGCGGCATCGTCGAGCGCGACCAGCGCGAGCGTGCTGTCGTATTCGTAGTGGCCGGCGTTGAAGGTGCCGACGACGTTGAGCTGCCGCAGCCGCGGCACCACGCCGGCCGGCGTGACCTGCCCGCCGGGCAGCACCACGGTGACCTTGTCGCCCTCGCGCACGCCGAGCGAGCGCGCGAGCTCGATGCCGAGCACCACGTCCCATTCGCCCGGCACGAGGCG
>DATMIN010000405.1:0-2917 GCA_035554275.1 Burkholderiaceae bacterium | reverse complement strand
CGGCTGGCGCGCGACGGGGTGGCTGTTCGCCGTCCAGCGCGCGCTGCCGCCGGCCTTCGCGCTGCTCGCGGCGATCACCGCGGGCCGCAACTGGCGCGCCGATCTGGTCGAGCCGCGGCGGCGCCTCCGCGCCTTCGTGATTGTCACCGGCATCGGCTACGCGCTGGTGATGGTGGCGCTGCGCGCGCAATCGCCGCGCGGCCAGCTCACCGGCCTGGCGGCGACGCTCGACATCGCGCTCCCGCTGCTGATCGTCGCGGTGATCGCGAGCCAGCTGCTGCGCTTGACCGACTCCGACGTCCTGTTGCCGGCCGCGGCGCCGGCGCCGCGGCCGCTCGCCGATCTCGAGCGGGTGCCGGTGTTGCCGCTGCCGGTGCAAAGCCCGGCCGCGCCGGTACCGCCCGACCCGGCCGAGCAGCGCCTGGCCGAAGCGCTGCGCCGCGCGATGGTCGACGAGCGTGCCTACCGCACCGAAGACCTGACGGTCGCGGTGCTGGCCGCGCGCCTCGCGGTGCCCGAGTACCGGCTGCGGCGCGTCATCAACCAGCGCCTCGGCCACCGCAACTTCAACGCGTTCGTCAACGGCTTCCGGCTCGACGAGGCGCGCGCCGCGCTGGCCGACCCGGCCAAGCGCGAGCTGCCGATCCTGACGATCGCGCTCGACGCGGGCTTCCAGTCGATCGGGCCGTTCAATCGCGCGTTCAAGGCCGCGACCGGGCTGACGCCGGGCGAGTTCCGCAAGGAAAAGCGGGCCGATTCGTGAAATCGGCCAGCCGAAATCCGCCGCCGGCAGGGTTCGGCGAGACGCGCAGTGGTCGCGGCCGCATCGTCGCGCTTCGACTCACGACCCGGGCCCTGCCATGAACCCGATCGAGACCTTCCTGCTGTTCGTCGCCGCGCCTGCGGTGCTCGTGTTCGCGCTGATCGAGGCGCTGGTGCTGGCGCGGCGCGGGCGCTACGACTGGCGCGCGTTCGGCGTCTCGGCGCTCGACCTGGTCGTGCGCATCGCGGTGGGCATCGTGCTGCCGCTGTCGATCGTCGCACCGCTGGTCGGCTGGGCGGTGCGCCACCGCATCGCGACGATTCCGCTCGACGGCTGGGCCGCGGTGCTGCTGCTCTTCGTCGGCCAGGAGTTCTGCTATTACTGGTACCACCGCGCCGCGCACCGGGTGCGCTGGTTCTGGGGCAACCACGCGGTGCACCACTCACCGAACGAGCTGAACCTGTCGGCGGCGTTTCGCATCGGCCCGTTCGGCAAGCTGACCGGCAGCACGCTGTTCTTCATCCCGCTGATCTGGCTCGGCTTCGACGTGCGCACCGTGTTCGCGGTGGTCGGCCTGAACCTGCTGTACCAGTTCTGGATCCACGCGACCTGGATCCCGAAGCTGGGCTGGTTTGAGTATGTGTTCAACACGCCGTCGGCGCACCGCGTGCACCATGCGTCGAACCTCGAGTACCTCGACGCCAACTACGGCGGCGTGCTGAGCGTGTTCGATCGCCTGTTCGGCACCTACATCGTCGAGCGCGCCGATGTGCCGTGCCGTTACGGCCTGGTGCACCCGCAGACCAGCTACAACCCGCTGCGCGTCGAGTTCGCCGAGTGGATCGCGCTGGCGCGCGACCTGGCGCGCTCGCGCAGCCTGCGCGCGGTGCTCGGCCACCTGTTCATGCCGCCGGGCTGGGCGCCCGATGGCCGCGGCCAGACGACCGAAGACTTGCGCGCCGCCGCCGGCCTGGGGTCTGCCCCCCGGTCTAAAATCGGCGCATGGCGCGCGCACCGGTCAACTTCACCAACCAGTTCCTGATCGCGATGCCCGGTCAGCGCGAAGGTGCGTTCGCCGGCAGCGTGGTCTATATGTGCGAGCACACCGAGAAGGGCGCGCTCGGTCTGGTGATCAACAAGCCGATCGACATCACGCTGAAGAATTTGTTCGAGAAGGTCGAGCTGACGCTCGACCGCTCCGACCTCGCCGACGAGCCGGTCTACTTCGGCGGCCCGGTGCAGACCGAGCGCGGCTTCGTGCTGCACGAGCGCCTCGGTGGCGACGAAGGCGAGGGCGGCCACTACAACTCGTCGATGCAGATCCCCGGCGGCCTGGAGATGACGACGAGCAAGGACGTGCTGGAGGCGCTGTCGAACGGCGCCGGCCCGAAGAAGATCCTGATCACGCTCGGCTACAGCGGCTGGGGCGCCGGCCAGCTCGAGGACGAGATGAGCCGCAACGGCTGGATCAACGTCGGCGCCGAGCCCGGCATCATCTTCGACACGCCGGTCGAGCAGCGCTACGACAAGGCGCTGTCGCTGCTCGGCATCGACGCGAACATGCTCAGCGGGGAGGCGGGGCACGCATGAGCCGGGCCGCCGGCACCGCGACCGCCGCCGCGCCGCGTTCGTTCCTCGCTTTCGATTTCGGCACCCGCCGCGTCGGTGTGGCCAGCGGCAACACGCTGACGCGCCGCGCCGCGCCGCTGCGCACGATCGAGGCCGCCGGCGACGCGCGCTTCGACGCGATCGGCCGGCTCGTCGACGAGTGGCGGCCCGACGCGCTGGTGGTCGGCGTGCCGTTCCACCCCGACGGCGCGGCGCACGCCAACACCGAACGCGCGCGCCGCTTCGCGCGCCAGCTGCACGGGCGCTTTCGCCTGCCGGTGCACGAGGTCGACGAGCGTTACAGCACCACCGAGGCGGCGAGCGACGGCGCGCGCGATCTCGACGCCGCGTCGGCCGCGATCATCCTCGACCAGTTCCTCGCGCAGCCCGCCGCATGAGCGCCGACCCGCAGCTCGACGCCGAGGCGCTCTACACCGAGCTGCTCGCCGGCGTGCGCGCGCTGCTGACGCCGTCGACGGTGCTCGTGGGCATCTGGTCGGGCGGCGCGTGGCTGGCCGAGCGGCTGCAGCGCGACCTCGGCCTGCC
>DATMIN010000404.1:0-9641 GCA_035554275.1 Burkholderiaceae bacterium | reverse complement strand
CAGTGGCAAGCAAGATAAGCGGAACTCCGGACCCTTCGCTTTTCGATACCGAGCCCCTGGCACCGAGCGCAACTATCTAGGATTCACCCGATACATGACTACGATTCGCGTCAAAGAAAACGAGCCGTTCGATGTGGCACTGCGCCGCTTCAAGCGCACCATCGAGAAACTCGGCCTGCTGACCGATCTTCGTGCCCGCGAGTTCTACGAGAAGCCCACCGCCGAGCGCAAGCGCAAGAAGGCGGCCGCGGTGAAACGCCACTTCAAGCGCGTGCGCAGCATGCAGCTGCCGAAGAAGCTATTCTGAGACCGCGCGGTCGAGCCCTGGCAACAGCGCTCGCGGCAGACCACGAAGCCCGCGCGAAGCGGGCTTTTTCGTTGCTGCCGAGCGCCCACTGGAGTTGACGATGACCCTGAAGGAACGAATCACCGAGGACATGAAGACCGCGATGCGCGCCAAGGACGCGCCGCGCCTGCTGACGATCCGGGGCCTGCTCGCCGCGTGCAAGCAGCGCGAGGTCGACGACCGGATCGAACTCGACGACGCCGCGGTGATCGCGATCGTCGACAAGCTCGTCAAGCAGCGCAAGGACTCGATCACCCAGTTCACGGCCGGCAACCGCCCCGACCTGGTCGAGAAGGAAAGCGCCGAGTTGGCGGTGCTCGAGGGCTACCTGCCGCAGCGCATGGACGCCGATGCGGTGGCCACCGCCGTGGCCGCGATCGTGGCCGAGACCGGCGCCAAGGGCCCGGCCGACATGGGCAAGGCGATGGGCGCGGCCAAGGCACGCCTGGGCGGCCAGGCCGACATGGCGCTGGTGTCGGCGGCCGTCAAGAAGGCGCTCGCGCCGTGAGCGAGGCGCTGCCGGTCCAGCAGCTCAGCGCCGACGTGTGCGTGGCGCCGCAACTCGGCCCCGACGCGATGGCCTGGGCCGCGCGGGCGGGCTTCAAGAGCATCGTCAACAACCGGCCCGACTTCGAGGGCGGCCCGGACCAGCCGACCAGTGCATCGATCGAGGCCGCCGCGCACGCCGCCGGGCTGCGCTACGTGCACCAACCGGTGCTGCCGACGGTGCAGACGGCCGAAGATTTCGCGCGCTTCGCCGCGCTGCTGGCCGAGCTGCCGAAGCCGATCCTCGCGTTCTGCCGCACCGGCACGCGCTCGGGCAAGCTGTTCCGCGGCGCGACCAGCGGCTGAACTCTCAGCTACCGGCGATCTTCATCCGCTCGATCAGCACCGAGCCGATCGTCTTGCTGCCCAGGTTGTAGGCGTCGGCGCCGACCGCGACGATCTGCTTGAACATCGTGCGCAGGTTGCCCGCGATCGTGATCTCGTGCACCGGGTACTGGAGTTGGCCGTTCTCGACCCAGAAGCCGGCCGCGCCGCGCGAGTAGTCGCCGGTGACGTAGTTGACGCCCTGCCCCATCAGCTCGATCACGAACAGCCCGCGGCCGAGCTTTCGCAGCATCGCCGGCAGGTCGTCGCCGGGCGCCGTCAGGCGGCTCGTCAGCGTCAGGTTCTGCGAGCCGCCGGCGTGGCCGGTGGTGCGCAGCCCGAGCTTGCGGCCCGAGTACGTCGAGAGAAAGTAGCCCTGGACCTCGCCGCCGCGCACCACGTCGCGCGCTCGCGTCAGCACGCCCTCGTCGTCGAACGGCGCGCTGCCCTTGCCGCGCGGCAGGTGCGGGTCTTCGTGGACGTCGATGTGCGGCGCGAGCACCGCGCGGCCGAGGCTGTCGAGCAGGAAGGTCGACTTGCGGTACAACGCGCCGCCGCTGGTCGCCTGCACGTAGGCGCCGAGCAGCCCGGCCGCGAGCGACGACTCGAACAGCACCGGCACCTCGCAGGTCTTGATCTTGCGCGAGCGCAGCCGCGACAGCGCGCGCTCGGCGGCGTAGCGGCCGACGGCTTCGGGCGTGGCCATCTCGTCGGCCGAGCGCATCGAGGTGTACCAGGCATCGCGCTGCATGTCGGCGCCGCCGCGCCCCGGCAGCGACGCGATCGGCGCGACCGACAGCGAGTGCCGCGAACTTGCATAGCCACCGCGAAAGCCGCGGCTGTTGCCGGCGAAGAAGTGCGACTGCTGCGCCGACACGCCGGCGCCTTCCGAATTCGTGATGCGGCGGTCCACCGCGAGCGCGGCGCTCTCGCAGCGCAGCGCGATCTCGAGCGCGCGCTCGGCGTCGATGCGCCATGGGTGGAACAGGTCGAGGTCGCGCTTCGCGGCGTCGCCGGTGGCCATGTCCTGCGCGTCGGGCAGGCCGGCCGCGGCGTCCTCGGCGGTGAAGCGCGCGATGTCGTGCGCGGCGCGCACCGTCTGCTCGAGCGCGGCGCGCGAGAAATCCGAGGTGCTCGCGTTGCCGCGGCGCTGGCCGATGTAGACCGTGATGCCCATCGACTTGTCGCGGTTGCGCTCGACGTTCTCGGTCTGGCCCTTGCGGATCGAGACCGACAGGCCGACCCCTTCCGAGACCTCGACCGCGGCCTCGCTCGCGCCGATAGCCGCGGCGTGCGCGAGCGCATCCTCGACGTACTGCTGGAACTGGGCGGGCGAGTAGGCGAAGCCGGCGTCGGGCGTCGTCGGTGGCGAGGGCAAGGGCATGGGGTGGGATGGGCCGGTGAGGCCGCCGCTGGACAGCGACGTGCGGGTGCGCCACTATGATACCGAGCACTGCGCAACGCCCTGCTCGCGCCCATTCCCCTCCTTTCGCGATGCCCGCACCCCCGACCACGCTCGACGACGAACCCGCTCCGGCCGCGCCGTTCAGCCTCGACGAGAAGCCGAGCAAGACGCGCCGCAAGCAGGCCTCGCACGAGCTGCAAGCGCTCGGCGAGGCGATGGCCGCGCTGCCGGAAGCGCGGCTGGCCGAGCTCGAGATCGCCGACACGCTGCGCGACGCGGTACGCGAGTTCAAGCGCACCAAGACCTTCGAGGCGCGCCGGCGCCAGATGCAGTACATCGGCAAGCTGATGCGCTTGCATGACATCGAGCCGGTGCGCCAGGCCGTCGCCGATCTGCAGCTCGGCCGCGCGCGCGATGCGCTGTCGCTGCACCAGGCCGAGCGCTGGCGCGCCGAGCTGATCGCCGACGACGACGCCGCCACGCGCTTCATCGCCGAGCACGCCGGCACCGACGCGCAGCAACTGCGCAGCCTGGTGCGCGCCGCGCGCAAGGACGCCGCGCTCGTGCCCGAGCAGCGCAGCGGCCGCGCGTTCCGCGAGCTGTTCCAGTTCGTCAAAGAGCACACCGGGGCATGAGTTTCGACCCGGTTCGCATCGGCGTCGTCTCGATCAGCGACCGCGCGGCCGGCGGCGTCTACGCCGACCAGGGCATCCCGGCGCTGCAGGCCTGGCTCGGCACGGCGCTGCGCAACCCGATCAGCTGGGAGACGCGCCTGATCCCCGACGAGGCGGCGCAGATCAGCGCCACGCTCGTCGAGCTCGTCGACCGCACACGCTGCGACCTCGTGCTCACCACCGGCGGCACCGGCCCCGCGCCGCGTGACGTCACGCCCGAGGCCACGCTCGCGATCGCCGACAAGGTCATGCCCGGCTTCGGCGAGCAGATGCGCCAGATCAGCCTCGCGTTCACGCCCACCGCGATCCTGTCGCGGCAGGTCGCGGTGATCCGCGGCCAGGTGCTGATCATCAACCTGCCCGGCCAGCCGAAGGCGATCGCCGAGACGCTCGGCGGCTTGCCCAGCGAGCAACCCCCGGTGCACGGCATCTTCGCGGCGGTGCCGTACTGCATCGATCTGATCGGCGGCCCGTATTTCGAGACCGATCCGGCACACTGCAAGGCATTCCGTCCGAAGGCGGCACAAAGGGCTGCGCCGACAGCCTGAGCCCCGCGCCGGGCGCAACGGGAGAGGTGAGATGACCGATGGACGCCGGGCCGCCTGGCCCGCGCCGCTGCTTCTGTGCGCGGCACTGTGGTGCGGCGGGGTCGGCGCGGCCCGCGCCGCCGAGCCGATCGTCGATTTCGTCGTCGTGCGCGCCGACACGCTGATCGGCCTGTCGCGCACCGTGCTGGTTTCGCCGACGGCGTGGCGCGAGGTCGCGCGCCTGAACCGCCTGCCCAATCCGAACCGCCTGCGGCCCGGCCAGCGGCTGCGAATCCCGGCACGGCTGCTGCGCGCTGACGCGGTGAGCGCCACGCTCGTCAGCGTCAGCGGCGACGTGCGCAGCGGCGATGCGCCGGCCGCGGCCGGCGCAGCGATTGCCGAGGGCCAGTCGCTGCAGACCGGCGCCGACGGCTCGGCCGTGCTCGCGCTGGCCGACGGCTCGCGCGTGCAACTGCCGCCGTCGAGCCTGGCGCAGGTCGCGGCGAGCCGGAATCTCGGCGCGCGTCCCGCGGCCCGGGCCGCAGTGGGCGCCGAGCCCGGCGGCAACCCGCGCGGCCCGAGTCATTGGTTCGCCGGCACGATGCGCCTGCTGCGCGGCTCGGTCGAGATCGTCGCGTCGAAGGTGCCGCGCGCGCGGCCGCTCGAGGTCGTCACGCCGACCGCAGTCGTCGGCGTGCGCGGCACGCGCTACCGCGTCGGCTACGACGAGGCCGCGAACGGGCGCACGCGCATCGAGGTCGTCGAAGGCGCGGTCCGCTTCGAAACGTCCGACACGAAGGCCGCCGCCGAGGTGGCCGCCGGGTTCGGCGCCGCCGTCGACGCCGGCGCGGCGCCGAGCGTCGCGCGGCTGCTGCCCGCGCCCGACCTGGCCGCACTGCCGGCGCGCTTCGAGCGCCCGATCGTGCGCTTCGCGTCGCCCGACGCGACCACGCCGCTGCGCGTACAGGTCGCGAGCGACGCGGCGTTCGAGCGCATCGCGAGCGACCAGCAGGTCGCGCCCGGCGCCGAGGTGCGCGTCGCCGGCCTGCCCGATGCCGCGTGGCAACTGCGCGTGCGCCGCATCGACGCGCGCGGCGTCGAGGGCTTCGACACGACGCGCGCCTTCGTGCTGAAGGCGCGGCCCGAGCCGCCGGCGTACCAATCGCCGCGCAGCGACGCGAAGCAGACGGTGGGCAGCGTCGAGTTCGCGTGGGCACTGAACGTCGAGGCGCCGCGCGTGCGCCTGCAGCTCGCCGCCGACGACGCGTTCACGCGCGTGCTCGACGACCGCGACAACGTCGAGGCGAGCAGCCTGAGCGCCGATCTCGCGCAGCCCGGCGTCTACCACTGGCGCCTGGCGAGCGTGCGCCCCGACGGCGACCACGGCCCGTTCGGCGATCCGCAGCGCTTCGAGCTGCGGCCGGCGCCCGAGCCGCCCGCGGTCGAGCGCACCGCCGACGGCAGCGCGCTGCGGTTCCGCTGGAGCGGGCGCGCCGGCGACCGCTACCAGGTCGAGTTCGCGCGCGACCTCGCGTTCCAGCAGGTGGTCGAGCGCGCCGAGCTGGGCACTGCGGAATGGTCGCTTGCGACGCCCGCGAGCAGCGGCCGCTACTACTTCCGCTACCGCAGCGTCGAGCCCGACGGCTTCGTCAGCCCGTACAGCGAGACGCTGCAAGTCGAGGTGGCGCGCGACTGGCGCTGGCTCGGCGTGCTGGTGCCGGTGCTGCTGATGCTGTTCTGACGCGGCGTCGTGCGGCCCGCCGCGCGCGTCACTTCACGAGCTGGTTGAAGCGCTCGGCGTCGAAGCGCTCGGTGGTGTGCGCGTCTTCGGGCACGCAGTCGGTCGACGGCAACTCGCGCGAGCGCGCCGAGAGCTTCTCGATCGCCTGCCACAGCAGCGCGATCTGGTGCTCGTGGCCCGAGGCGTTGTCGATCAGCCCCTTCATCGCGTGCGACAGCGGGTCGTCGCCCTGCGTGATGCCGTAGGCCGAGAAGCCCATCTTGGCCGCCGCGGCCTCGCGCGCGCTGTCGGCCTGCTTGAGCAGCACGCGCGCCGGGTTGCCGACCGCGGTGGCGCCGGCCGGCACGGCCTTCAGCACCACCGCGCTCGCGCCGATGCGGGCGCCGTCACCGACGGTGAAGCCGCCCAGCACCTGCGAATTCGCGCTGACGATCACGCCGCGCCCGAGCGTCGGATGGCGCTTCGTGCCGCGCCCGAGCGAGGTGCCGCCGAGCGTCACGCCCTGGTAGATCGTGCACTCGTCGCCGATCTCGGCGGTCTCGCCGATCACCACGCCCATGCCGTGATCGATGAACACGCGCCGGCCGATGGTCGCGCCGGGGTGGATCTCGATGCCGGTGAAGAAGCGCCCGAGGTGCGAGATGAAGCGCGCCAGCCAGTGCCAGCCGTGCTGGCTGCACCAGTGCGCGCGCCGGTGCAGCACCAGCGCGTGCAGGCCGGGGTAGCACGTCAGCACCTCCCAGGTCGAGCGGGCCGCCGGGTCGCGCTCGAGGATGCAGGCGATGTCTTCTCGCAGCCGCTCAAACATGGTGAGTCCGCTTCGCTGGGGTGCCGGCAGTCTAGCCGTTGCGCCGGCGCTTCGCCGACGCTCGAGCGCACCGCCCTGCTCAGCGGCGTGCCTTGTCCACGGCGCGCGCGATGCCGCGCAGGATGTGCACCTCCTCAGTCGTGAGCCGGGCGCGGTTCAGCAGCTGCTGCAGCCGCGGCATCAGCTTGCGTGGCACGGCCGGGTCGAGAAAGCCGATGGCCTCGAGCGTGGCCTGCCAGTGGCCGAGCACGCCGTCGACCGCAGCCGCGTCGGCGAGCGCCGCATCCGGCGTGCGCGGCTGTACCGCAAAGCCACCGAGCGCCTGACGCCAGTCGTAGGCGATCAGCTGCACCGCTTGCGCGAGGTTCAGTGAGCCGTATTCGGGCAGCGTCGGGATGCTCAGGCACACGTGGCAGCGGTAGACGTCGTCGTTGGCCATGCCGACGCGCTCGGGCCCGAACACGAACGCGACGCGCTCGCCCTGCGCCGCGAGCGCCGGCAGCCACTCGCGCGGCGGGCGCGTCGGCGGGCCGAAATCGCGCGGCGTCATCGCGGTGGCGCAGGCGTGGGTGATGCCGACGAGCGCGTCGCCGAGCGTCGCGACGACGCGCGCGCCCTCGAGCACGTCGACCGCGCCGCTCGCCAGCGCGAGCGCGTCGCGGTGCTGCAGCACGCCGGCGTCGCGCGGCGCGACCAGCACCAGCTCGCGAAACCCCATCACCTTGATCGCGCGCGCCGCGGCGCCGACGTTGCCCGGGTGGCTGGCGCCGATCAGGATGAAGCGGGTCGGCTCGGACGTCTCGGGGGCGGGCATGGGGCGGCGGCTAAAATCGTGATTATCCGCAGCGGCCCTCGCTGCGTCGCTCTTTGTCCCCGTCGAAGCCGCGCGCCGCGCCCTCCCCCACGCCACAGGTCACCCATGTCTCAAGCTTTGCACCCGATGCTGAACACCGCGATCAAGGCGGCCCGCAGTGCCGGGGCGATCATCAACCGGGCCTCGCTCGACCTCGACCTGCTGAAGGTCAACACCAAGTCGCCGAACGACTTCGTCACCGAGGTCGACCACAAGGCCGAGGCGATCGTGATCGAGACGTTGCTCGGCGCCTACCCCGGCCACGGCATCCTCGCGGAGGAATCGGGCCGCGCCCACGGCGCAAAGGACAGCGAGTTCGTCTGGATCATCGACCCGCTCGACGGCACCACCAACTTCATCCACGGCTTCCCGGTCTACTGCGTCTCGATCGCGCTCGCGTTCCGCGGCCAGGTACAGCAGGCAGTCGTCTACGACCCGACGCGCAACGACCTGTTCTACGCCTCGAAGGGCCGCGGCGCGTTCCTCAACGACCGGCGCCTGCGCGTCTCGAAGCGCGTGCGGCTGGCCGAGTGCCTGATCAGCACCGGCTTCCCGTTCCGCCAGGGCGACGACTTCAAGCGCTACCTGGCGATGATGGAGACGATGATGCCGGCCTGCGCCGGCCTGCGCCGCCCGGGCTCGGCGGCGCTCGACCTCTGCTACGTCGCGGCCGGTTACGCCGACGGCTTCTTCGAGAACGGCCTGTCGCCGTGGGACGTGGCCGCCGGCTCGCTGCTCGTCACCGAGGCCGGCGGGCTGATCGGCAACTTCACCGGTGACGCCGACTTTCTCTACCAGCGCGAGTGCCTCGCCGCGAGCCCGCGCATCTACGGCCAGATGGTCACGCTGCTGAGCCCGTTCACGCACGTGGTCGCGGCGGCGCCGGCCGACAAGGCCTCGCCCGAAGCCGCAGCGCCGCTGCCGACGCCGGAAGACGCCCTCGCCGCGTCGCTCGGCGTCGACAGCGCCGCGGCGCCCGCGGCCCCGGCCGACGAGCCGCCCCTGAAGAAGGTGCCGACGCGCATCCGCAAGGCCGACGCGGCGCGCTGAGGCGCCGGCAGCGCTGAGCGTGCGCCGCGCGCGAAGCGCCGGGTACGATCGTCTCCGCCCGCCATGCACGACCTGCCGCTGATCGATCTCGCTGCGCTGCACCACCGCGACCTCGCGGTGCGGCGCGCGCTCGCGCTTCAGATCGGCGCGGCGTGCCGCGAGGTCGGCTTCTTCGCGATCAGCGGCCACGGCGTGCCGGCCGTGCTCATCAAGCAGACCTTCGCCGCGAGCGCGCGCTTCTTCGCGCAGCCGGCGGCCGCGAAACAGGCGCTCGCGATCGCCACGCTCGGCGCGAACCGCGGCTATGTCGGCCTCGGCGTCGAGGCGCTCGACGAGACCACACCGGCCGATCGCAAGGAAGCGTTCAACCTCGTCTGGACCGACGGCATCACGCGCCCGCCGCATGTGTGGCCGGCGCTGCCAGGATTCGCCGACGTGGTGCAGCACTACTTCGACGCGGTGCTCGAGGTCGGCCGCGGCCTGCACCGCGCGTTCGCGCTCGACCTCGGCCTGGCCGAGAGCTTTTTCGACGAGCGGCTCGACCAGCCGATGGCGACGCTGCGGCTGCTGCACTACCCGCAACGCGCCGACTCGGCCACCGACGCGCCGCTCGGCGCCGGCACGCACACCGACTACGGCAACGTCACGCTGCTCGCGACCGACGGCGTCGCCGGCCTGCAGGTGCGGCGCCGCGACGGCACCTGGATCGACGTGCCGCCGCTGCCCGGCGCGTTCGTCTGCAACATCGGCGACTGCCTGATGCGCTGGACCAACGACGTGTACCGCTCGACGCCGCATCGCGTGTGCGCGCCGGCGACCGAGCGCTATTCGATCGCGATGTTCCTCGACCCGAACCCCGACGCGCTGGTCAGTGCGATCGAGTCGTGCGTGCCGGCCGGCGAGGCGCCGCGCTACGCGCCGATCCGGGCCGCGGACTATCTGCAGCAGCGCTTCGCCGCGACGTACGTTCGTTGAAGACGGGCGCCGCCGCGGCTCCCCTAAGATGCTGTCCCTCGATGGACACCCCGACGACCGACCCCAACGCCGCAGCGCCGCCGCCCTCGCCGATGATCGCGCAGTACCTGCGCATCAAGGCCGACTTCCCGGACACGCTCGTGTTCTACCGGATGGGCGATTTCTACGAGCTGTTCTTCGACGACGCGCGCAAGGCGAACCGCCTGCTCGACATCACGCTGACCGCGCGCGGCTCGAGCGGCGGTGTGCCGATCCCGATGGCCGGCGTGCCGGTCGTCGCGGTCGACGGCTACTTGGCCAAACTGATCAAGCTCGGCGAGGCGGTCGCGATCTGCGAGCAGGTCGGCGATGTCGCGACCGCGAAGGGCCCGGTCGAGCGCAAGGTGGTGCGC
>DATMIN010000403.1:0-7681 GCA_035554275.1 Burkholderiaceae bacterium | reverse complement strand
TCACCGGCTTCGATCTGGTAGGCGCGGGCATAGTTTTCAGGCGTGGGTTCGAGCTTGGCCGTGGCCAGCCGGCGCAACGCGGCCTTGGCGAGCTGCGCCGGCGGCGGCACGGCCGCGTCCGACGGTGGCTTCTGGGGTGCGGCGTCCGAAGGCGCGGCGGAGCGTGTCGTGTCCATCACCGGCGCTGGCGGCAAGAATCCGTGTCGCGATCAGACCGCGGGCTTGAACCGCGCTTCGCGCGCGTCGGTCAGCCGCAGCGCATCGGCCACTTCGAGATCGGTCACCGAGCCGATCCACATCGCCTTGCGCGGCAGGATGGTCTGCTGCAGCCACTCCTCGATGTCCTCCGGCGGCTGCGGCCGGCTGAACAGGAAGCCCTGCATGACGCCGCAGCCCAGGCGGTGCAGCACCTCCATCTGGCGCAGGTTCTCGACGCCCTCGGCGATCACGCGCAGGCCCAGCGAGCGCGCCAGCGCGATGATCGCGGCGACCACCGCCGAACTCTGCGGCGTCATGCCGAGGTCGCGCACGAAGCTGCGGTCGATCTTGAGCTCGCTGATCGGCAGCGTGGTGAGGTACGCGAGCGACGAGTAGCCGGTGCCGAAATCGTCGATCGAGATCTCGACGCCGATCTCGTTGAGCCGGTGCAGCGACGGGATCACGTTTTGCAGGTCCTTCATCAGGCCGGTCTCGGTGATCTCGAGTTCGATCGCGTGGTGCGGCACGCCGTAGGTCGTGACCGCGTTGTGGATGTACTCGACCAGATCGGTGCGCTCGAACAGCCGGTTCGGCAGGTTGACGGCGATCGAATCGGAGAAGCCGAAGTTGTCCTGCCAGACGCGCGCCTGGCGCGCCGCCTCGCGGATCGCCCACTCCGACATCGGCACGATCAGGCCGGTGTCCTCGGCGAGCGGGATGAAATCGGCCGGCGCCACCAGCACGCCGTTGTGACGCCAGCGCATCAGCGCCTCGGCGCCGACCATCTTCGCGCCGCGCACGTCGACCTTGGGCTGGTAGTGCAGCACCAGCTCCCCGCGCTCGATCGCCTTGTGCAGCGCGCTCTCGAGCTCGAGCTTCTCGCGGCCCTGACCGGCGAGCGCGGGGCGGTAGACCGACGACGAATTGCGCGTCGTGTTCTTGACCGAGTACATCGCGACGTCGGAGTTGCGCATCAGGTCGGCGACCGTGACGCCGTCGCGCGGGTACAGCGCGATGCCGACGCTGGCGGTGACGAAGCACTCCTGCCCGGCGACGAAGATCGGCTCGCGCATCAGATCGAGGATGCGCGAGGCGACGCGCTCGGCGTCGCGCTCGTCGATCACCTCGGGCAGCAGTGCGACGAACTCGTCGCCGCCGAGCCGCCCGACCGCCTCGAGCGAGCGGTGCGAACGCGAGCCGAGCGCCTCGATCGAGCTTTCGGTGACCTGGTCGGAGTGGCGCACGCACGAGCGCAGGCGCCGCGCGACCTCCATCAGCAGTTCGTCGCCGGCGCCGTGGCCGAGCGTGTCGTTGATGATCTTGAAGCGGTCGAGGTCGATCAGCAGCAGCGCAACCTGGTGGTTCAGGCGCCGGCCGTGGTCGAGCGCACGCTCGGCGCGCCAGATCAGCTGGCGCCGGTTCGGCAGCCCGGTCAACACGTCGAAGTTGGCGAGGTGGCGGATGCGGTCTTCGGCCAGGCGCCGGTCGGTCACGTCCTGCACGATGCCGCTGTAGCCGACCAGGTTGCCGTGCTCGTTGAACTCCGGCTCGGCCTCGACATGGACGATGCGCTGGCGCGCGTCGCGCAGCGTCGCCGGGACGTCGGTCGCGAGCACCGAGCTGTGCTTCATCACCTCGCGCAGCAGCTGCATCAGGCCGGCACGCTCGTCGCCCGACATCATCCGCAGCAGCGAACGGAAGCCGAGCGTGTCGCCCGGGCCGAGCCCGAACACGCGCAGGCCCTCGACCGAGAACACCGGGCTGCCGTGGCCGCGGCGCCAGTCGAAGCTGCCCATGCGGGCGAGATCCTGCGCGCGCGCCAGGCGCGACTTGCTGCGCTCGAGTTCGGCGCGCGTGCGCGACGAGCGCAGCAGGTAGCGCAGGCGCCCGGCGAGCAGGCTCCACTGCGTCGACTTGACGAAGAAGTCGGTCGCGCCGGCCTCGTAGGCGCGCGTGATCGACGCGTCGTCGTCGAGGCCCGTCAGCATCAGCACCGGCAGCGACTCGAAGCCGGGCAGCGCGCGCAGCGCGCGGCAGGTCTGGAAGCCGTCGAGGCCGGGCATCAGCGCGTCGAGCACGACGACGTCGGGCAGCCAGTCGCCGAGGATCTCGATCGCGCGCTCGCCGCTGGTGGCCTCGGTGATCGAGAAGCCGCGTTCGCGCAGGGCGATCGAGGTCAGCAGCAGGTTGACCTCGTCGTCGTCGACGAGCAGCACCTTCGGCTGCTCGGGCAGATCGTCTTCCACGTCGGCCGGGAGCGTATTCATGCGCGCTCCTTCAGCTGCACGTCGATCGCGCGCAGCGCGTCGGCAATGGCCGCGACCAACGCGTCGAGGCCGGGGTTCAGGTCTGCGCCGGTGGCGTCCTGGCGGATCGCGGCCTCGGTCTGCGCGCACAGCGCCGACAGGTGCAGCGCGCCGATGCTCGCCGACGACGATTTCAGCGTGTGCGCCACCAGCCGCAGCGTCGACACGTCGCCGCTGGCGCGCGCCGCGTCGAGTTGCGGCTGCAAGCGCGCGACCGAGGTGCGGAACGCCGTCAGCACGCGCTCGATCAGGAGGTTCTTGCCGTCCGGGTCGAGCTCACGCAGGCGCGCAATCGCCGCGGCGTTGAGCGCCGGCGGCGCGCCGCTGGCGCCGGGCGCAGCGGCGTCGCCGGCCTCGGCCGGCGTGTGCAGGCGCGAGGGCCGGCTCAACATGGCAGCCGGGCCTTGCGCGCGCATCGGTGGGACAAGCAGATCATCGAACCCCTGTGGGTGGACGCAGTCGTCCAGCATGCCAGACGCGCGCGCCCCGTTGCACCCCCCGGGGAGCCGCAGAGCGACCACGTCGTCGCTTACCGCGGCATTGTCCCCAATATCGCGGGCGTCGATCGGTCGAATTGTCGGCGGTTCGGGCGCGGCCGGCGCGAGCGCGCGCACGGCGAGGCCGGATTGGGCGAGTTCGAGCAGGCTGGCGAGCGCCGCGGGTTCGATCGCCAGCTCCAGCCCCGACAGCTCGATCGTCGCCAGCAGCGCGTCGCCTGCCACGATCGGCAGCGCGAGCGCGCCCGGCGCGGCGCCGGCGGGCCGGCGCGTCGCCAGCGCCTGGCCGAGCGGCGAGGCATCCAGGCGCAGCCGGCGCGGCACGGTGCGGAAGCCCGGCTGCGATTCGATCAGCCCGCTCAGCAGCGCGTGCGTGCCCTCGACGCCCAGCACCCACTGGACTTCGCTGCCGCGCGCGCCGAGTTCGCCACGCAGCACGCGGCCCACCGCGTGCAGCGCCGCCTCGAACGAGGCCGCCTGCTGCACCGCGCGCGCGACGTGCACGTGCGCATCGCGCAGCGCGGGCTCGTCGAGCAGCGTGACGGCGGCCGGCACCGGCCGTGCCGGCGGCTCGGGGCGCCGGCGCAGGCCGCAGCGCCAGAAGACCAGCGCCAGCAGGCTGGTCGCCGCGGCGCTCAGCGTGAGCGGCGTCTCGCGGCCGTGCGGCGCGAACAGCGCCACCGCCGCCAGCGCAGCGGCGAGCCAGAACGAAAGCCGGGACAAGTGAAGGAGCATGTCGGCGAGTGGGCGCGTGCCGGTTCGGGCACGGTCGAGCAAAGCGGCATCGGCCGCGGACTCGCGACTCTTGCGAGGGTCGTGCGGATTGTCGGCCGGCGCAGGCCAAACTTGAGTCCCGCGGCCCCACGAAAGGGCGAGCGATCCCGTTCGTACAATCGCGTCGATGAACCGCATCGGTGGCCCTGGGGCACGTGGGCTCGGCCTCGGTCTGGCCGCCGCCGCGACGACCGCGTCGGCACAGACGCCCGCCCCGGCCGCCTTTGCCGCCTCGCCGTGGTTCGCCGCGGCCGTCGCGCTGGCGGTCGTCGCGATCGGCGTCGGCGCGTGGCTCGCGGCGCGCCAGACGCGCCGCCGGCTGCGCCTGTCCGACGCGTTGCGCGAGGAGCGCGCCCGCTGGGACTGCCTCGAGCCGCTGCTCGACGTCTGGCTCTGGCGCAGCGGCGCCGACCACCAACTCGTCTCGACCCGCCCGCCGCCCGACGCGCCGGCGGCCGATTGGTCGGCCGGCCAGCCAACGGCGCCGCTGTGGGAACGCTTCGAGGCCGACGACCCGGCGGCGCTGCGCGCCCGTCTCGACGCCGGCGCGCCGTTCGACGCGATCGCGGTGCGCCTGGCCGGCACGGCGCCACGGCGCGGCGTGCTCGGCGGGCGGCCGTTCCGCGACGCGGCCGGGCACTTCGCCGGCTACCACGGCACGTTCCGCGAGACGGTGCGCGAGCCCGCGGCCGCGGCGACCGCCGCGCCGGCGCCGGTCGCCGACACCGCCGCCGACCACGAGGCCTTCGGCTTCACCGTCTCGCACGACCTGCGCGCGCCGATCCGCGTCGTCGAGGGCTTCACCCGGATCGTCAAGGAAGACTACGGCCGGCTGCTCGACCGCGTCGGCAACGACCACCTCGACCGCGTGCTCGGCGCCGCGACGCGCATGAACAACATGATCGACGCGCTGCTGTCGCTGTCGAAGCTGTCGTCGCAGCCGCTGGCGCGCGAGACGGTCAACTTGTCGCAGCTCGCGAGCTTCGTCGCCGACGACCTGCGGCGCCAGTGCCCGGAGCGCCGCGTCGAGCTCGAGATCGAGCCCGGCCTGCTCGCGCAGGGCGACCCGACGCTGCTGCGCGTGGTGCTCGAGAACCTGCTCGGAAACGCCTGGAAGTACACCGCCAAGGCGGCGCAGGCGCGCATCACGTTCACCCGCGACGCCGACCGCGCCGACACCTTCATGGTCGCCGACAACGGCGCCGGCTTCGACATGCGTTTCGCCGATCGGCTGTTCGGCGTGTTCCAGCGCCTGCACAGCGCGAGCGACTTTCCGGGCACCGGCGTCGGCCTGGCGTCGGTGCTGCGCATCGTGCGCCGCCACGGTGGCGAGATCTGGGGCGAAGGCGAGGTCAACCGCGGCGCGCGCTTCCACTTCTCGCTGCCGGCGGGCGAGCCCGCACCCGGCTGACGAAGCGCGTCAGGCCGGCGGCGGCGCCAGCCGCTCGACGGCCTCGAGCACGCGACTGGCCTGCGCATCGAGCGTGAGCTTCTCGGCCGCGGCCATGCGGTGCAGCCGCTCGAACGCCGGCGCGCGGGCGAGCGAGAAGCGGTGCATCAGCACGCCGATCGCCATCATCACCTCGGGCGACGGCAACGCCGGCTCGGCGGCTTGGCGCTTCGCGCTTTCGGCGAGCGCGGCGTCGACGACCGGCAGGATCTGGCCGATGTCGAGCGGCTTGACCAGGTACGCGACCGCACCGAGCTCGGCGACCCGCGCTGCCGTCTGCTCGTCGGCGAACGCCGACAGGAACATGAACGGCACCGGGCAATATTGACGCAGGTACGCGGCGACGTCGAAGCCGCTCATGCCCTGCATGCGGATGTCGAGCAGCGCGAGATCGGGCCGGTGTTCGCGCGCCAGCAGGATCGCGTCGTCGCCGTTGTCGGCGTCGATCACGTCGTAGCCGGCCTGCGACAGCCCGTGCGCCAGCGTGGCCAGCACGAGGCGGTCGTCGTCGACGACCAGGATGGTGCCCTTGCGCTCGGTCGTCATGGTCGCGATTGTCGTGGAATCACGGCGTCGTGCCGGCCGCGCCGCGCGCCACGACCGGGGGCTTCAGCGCGAGCGCGGCCTCGACCCGCTCGCCGCGCTGCTCGAGCGTCAGCGTCGCGCCGCGCCGCGGCAGCAGCGCGCGCACCAGGCCGAGGCCCGACACGCCGCCGGGGATGCGCGCGAGGTTGAAGCCCGCGGGCAGCCGCGCGTCGTTGAAGATCGCGATGCGCGGGCCGGCCTCGCCGTCGTCGAGCGTGCAGTCGATCGCACCCGGCGCCTGGCCGCCGTGCTTGACGGCGTTCGTCAGCAACTCGTTCAGCGTCAGCGCGATCGGGATCGCCTCGGCCTCGGGCAGCATCCAGCGCGCCGCGTCGGCGCCGCCCGGCTCGACGCCGATCGGCCGGCCGAACGTGCGCTGCACCGACTGCGCGATCGCGCGCAACACGCCGAGCAGTTGCAGCGGCCCGCTCGCGCCGACCTGCAGCCCGTAGACCTGCGCGATCGCCTGGACCTGGCCGACGACCTCGGCGATCGGCCCGGCGACCTCGGGCTTGCGCTGTGCGATCTGCTGCAGCAGCCCGGCCACGCCCTGCAGGTTGTTCTTGATGCGGTGGTGCACCTCGCGCACCAGCATCTCGCGCTGCGCGATCGCGGCCTCGAGCCGCGCCTCCTGCGCGGCGCGCTGCTCGGTCACGTCGGTCGCGACCAGCAGCAGCTGGTCGGGCGGCGCATCGGGCGTGCTCGCGAGCGGCAGGTAGCGCGCGTCCCACACGCGCGGCTCGCCGCCGCCCGACTCGCGGTATTCGCGCTGCACGAGGCCGCGCGTCGCCAGTGCCTCTTCCATGTCGGCGCGGCGCTGCGCCGCGACCGCGGGGTCGAAGAGCTGCTCGGGCGTGCGGCCGATCAGCTCGTGCGGCGCGAGCCCGCTGCTGGCCGCCGCGACCGCGTTCAGCTGCAGCACCGTCAGCGTGCGCGCATCGCGCAGCGTGATCGCCAGCGGCGCCGCCTCGATGATGCGCTGCAACTGCGACTGCGCCTGCGACATCCGCGCCTCGGCCTCGCGGCGGCGCTCGATGTCGAGCAGCGCGTAGGTGAGCTGGCGGCCCTCGGCCTCGCGCGCGGTGCACACGACGTTGCCGACGATCGAGAACTCGCGCCCGTCGCGCGCCTTGACGCGGCATTCGAAGGTCTCGGCCTCGCCCTCGGCGAGCACCGCGAACCGGTCGGCGCGGCGAAACGGATGCCCGGGCTCGGCGGTCGCGACGGTCGCGATCGGCAGGCCGATGAAATCGGCCAGCGCGGCGCCGAACATGCGCTGCGCCGAGCGGTTCATCCACTCGATGCCGTGCGCGCCGACCGTGACGATGCCCACCAGCACCGAGTCGAGGATCGAGCGCGTGCGCTCGGCCTGCCGCGCCACCGCGCGCTCGGCGCGCTGGCGCGCATCGGCGCTCTCGCGCTGCTCGCTCACGTCGAGCGTCACGACCGAGGTGGTGCGCTGGCCCGAGGCGAGCGTCGACGGCTCGACGCGCGTCAGCAGCCAGCGCCGGCCGAGCGTGGGGTGATCGATCGCGTAGCGCACCTCGGCGCGCTCGGCGTGGCGCAGCGCATGCTGCAGCCGCTCGAACTCGGCGAGCGATTCGGGCGCGACGATCTCGCGGCCGATGCTTTGCAGCGCCGCCGCGCCGGCGCGCTTGCGGGCGCGCTCGGGCTGCGCGAGCTGGACCCAGCCCGAGTCTTCCTGGAACGTCGCGAGGCCGACGCCAGCGGTGTCGATCAGCGCGCCGAGCTGGCTCTGCGCGAGGTCGCGCTCTTCTTCCGCGCTGCGGTCCTCGACCGCGGCCATGAAGCGGCGCTGGCCGCCCGGCGCGCGATAGCCGCGCACCGCGGCGCGCAGCAGCCGCGCCGGC
>DATMIN010000402.1:0-8918 GCA_035554275.1 Burkholderiaceae bacterium | reverse complement strand
TGTCCCGCCGAACCCTTCGATCGGCGCTGCGGCGGCGCCCGCTGCTCTTCGCCCTCAATCCTGACGCCGCATGTTGCCCAAGCTTCTCACTTCGATTTTCGGCAGCCGCAACGACCGCCTGCTGAAGCAGTACCGCCAGGTGGTCGGCCGGGTGAATGCGCTGGAGCCCGACTTCGAGGCGCTCGACGACGCCGCACTGAAGGCCAAGACCGGCGAGTTCCGCCAGCGCTTCGCCGCCGGCGAGACGCTCGACACGCTGCTGCCCGAGGCCTTCGCCGCGGTACGCGAGGGCAGCAAGCGGGTGCTGAAGATGCGCCACTTCGATGTCCAGCTGATCGGCGGCATGGTGCTGAACGACGGCAAGATCGCCGAGATGCGCACCGGCGAAGGCAAGACGCTGATGGCGACGCTGCCGGTCTACCTGAACGCGGTCACCGGCAAGGGCGTGCACGTCGTCACCGTCAACGACTACCTCGCCAAGCGCGACGCCGAGTGGATGGGGCGGCTGTACAACTTCCTCGGCCTGACGGTGGGCGTGAACCTGCCGCAGCTCAGCCGCGAAGAGAAGCAGGCCGCCTACGGCGCCGACGTGACCTACGGCACCAACAACGAGTTCGGCTTCGACTACCTGCGCGACAACATGGTCCAGGACGTGGCCGACCGTGTCGCGCGCGGCCTGGCCTACGCGATCGTCGACGAGGTCGACTCGATCCTGATCGACGAGGCGCGCACGCCGCTGATCATCAGCGGCCAGGCCGAAGACCACACCGAGATGTACGTGCGCATCAACGCGGTCGTGCCGAAACTGAAGAAGCAGATCGGCGAGCTCGACCTGCGCACCGGCGAGGGCGTGATCGAGCCCGGCGACTTCACCGTCGACGAGAAGAGCCACCAGGTCTTCCTGACCGAAGACGGCCACGAGAACGCCGAGCGGCTGCTCGGCGAGGCCGGGCTGCTGGCCGAGGGCGCGTCGCTTTACGACCCGGCCAACATCACGCTGATGCACCACGTGTACGCGGCGCTGCGCGCGAAGCACCTGTACAACCGCGACCAGCACTACGTGGTGCAGGACGGCGAGGTCGTGATCGTCGACGAGTTCACCGGCCGGCTGATGACGGGCCGGCGCTGGAGCGACGGGCTGCACCAGGCGGTCGAGGCCAAGGAGGGCGTGCAGATCCAGAGCGAGAACCAGACGCTCGCGTCGATCACGTTCCAGAACTACTTCCGCATGTACGGCAAGCTCTCGGGCATGACCGGCACGGCCGACACCGAGGCCTACGAGTTCCAGGAGATCTATGGCCTCGAGACCGTGGTGATCCCGCCGAACAAGCCGACGATCCGCAAGGACGAACTCGACCTCGTCTACAAGACCAGCCGCGAGAAGTTCGAGGCGGTGATCCACGACATCCGCGACTGCCACGAGCGCGGCCAGCCCGTGCTGGTGGGCACGACCTCGATCGAGAACTCCGAGCTGATCTCGGGCCTGCTGCAGACCGCGAAGCTGCCGCACCAGGTGCTGAACGCGAAGCAGCACGAGAAAGAGGCGCAGATCGTCGCCCAGGCCGGCCGCCCGGGCGTGATCACGATCGCCACCAACATGGCCGGGCGCGGCACCGACATCGTGCTCGGCGGCAACGTCGAGAACCAGATCAAGGGCTTCGACGCCGACCCGGCGGCCACCGAGACCGACAAGGCCGCCTACGCGAAGACGCTGCACGACGAATGGCAGGGCCTGCACGAGAAGGTCAAGGCCGAAGGCGGGCTGCGCATCATCGCGACCGAGCGCCACGAGTCGCGCCGCATCGACAACCAGCTGCGCGGCCGCTCGGGCCGCCAGGGCGATCCGGGCAGCTCGCGCTTCTACCTCTCGCTCGACGACTCGCTGATGCGCATCTTCGCCGGCGAGCGCGTGCGCGCGATCATGGAGCGGCTGAAGATGCCCGACGGCGAGGCGATCGAGGCCGGCATCGTCACGCGCAGCATCGAGAGCGCGCAGCGCAAGGTCGAGGCGCGCAACTTCGACATCCGCAAGCAGCTGCTCGAGTACGACGACGTGAGCAACGACCAGCGCAAGGTGATCTACCAGCAGCGCAACGAGATTCTCGAGGCGGCCGACCTGAACGAGCAGATCACCAACCTGCGCCGCAGCACGATGACCGACGTGGTGCACAGCTACGTGCCGGCCGCCAGCGTCGAGGAGCAGTGGGACCTGCCGGCACTCGAGAACGTGCTGCGCGAAGAATGGCACGTCGATCTGCCGCTCAAGGCCGACGTCGAGAGCAGCGCCTCGGCGACCGACGAGGAGATCGTCGAGAAGGTGGTCGGCGCGGCCGATGCCCTGTTCGACGAGAAGGTGCAGCGCGTCGGGCTCGAGCAGTTCACGCCGTTCATGCGGATGATCCTGCTGCAGTCGATCGACTCGCACTGGCGCGAGCACCTCGCCGCGCTCGACTACCTGCGCCAGGGCATCCACCTGCGCGGCTACGCGCAGAAGAACCCGAAGCAGGAATACAAGCGCGAGGCCTTCGACCTCTTCAGCCAGCTGCTCGACGTGGTCAAGATGGACGTGACGCGCGTGCTGATGACGGTGCGCATCCAGTCGCAGGAGGAAGTGGCGCAGGCCGCCGAGGCGATCGAAGAGCGCGCCGAGCGCATCAGCAACGTCACCTACACGCACCCCAACGAGGACGGCAGCGTCTCCCAGGAGGCCGACACGGCGACGCTCGCGCTGGCCGACCAGGTGCCCAAGGTCGGCCGCAACGACCCGTGCCCGTGCGGCAGCGGCAAGAAGTACAAGCAGTGCCACGGGCGGCTGGCCTGAGCCCCCATCGAGTGTGACTTGAGCAACCTGCGGCACGCTGTTTCGCCCGACCCCTCGGTGGGCGTCGTCGTCGACAGCGCCGGTGGTCTTGCCAGCAGCGCGGCTATGCTTCCCGCCATGAGCCCCGACTTCTCCTCGGAGGCCGGCGTCAAGCGCGAACTGGTGCATTTGGCGCTGCGCAATTCGTCTCGCAGCGTGCTGCTGCAGCTCGCGGCCGTGGTCGTGATCGTGGTGATGGGCGAGACCAGCGGCCGCCGCGGCCCCGCCATCGCGGCCGGCGTCATCGGCGCGATCGTCGCGGTCTGGCGCCTGTTCATCTCCAGGCGCTTCGGCGGCGAGCAGGATCTCTCTGATCCCGACCTGCGCCGGCTTGGGCTCGAGATCGAGGGCAACGCTGCCGCGGCCGGCGTGATGTGGACGATCGCCACGTTCGGCATCTACCCGGCGCTGCAGGGCACGACCGGAACGACCTACGTCGGCATGGTGCTGGGGTCGGTCACGGTGGCGGCGTTCTTCATGACGCTGGTCGGGCGCTCGTTCGTGATCCTGTCGGGCATTCAGATCGGCGCGCTGGTGGTCGTCAGCCTGGTCCACGACGCGGTGTATTCGCTGCCGGTGGCGGCGCTGGCGTTCATCTACGGCATCACCGTCTACCGCGCGTCGGCCGAGTTCAAGCTCACCGCCACGCGCGCGATCCGGCACAGCCGCGAAGCCGACGAAGCGACGGCTTCGTTGCAGCGCGCCAAGGAGGCGGCCGAGTCGGCGAACCTGGCCAAGTCGCAGTTCCTCGCGACGATGAGCCACGAGATCCGCACGCCGATGAACGGCGTACTGGGCGCGCTCGAGCTGCTGCGGCGCTCGCCGCTCGAGCCCGACCAGCGCCGGCTGGTGCGCACCGCGTCGGCCTCGGGCGCGTCGCTGATGTCGATCCTGAACGACGTGCTCGACCACTCGAAGATCGAGGCCGGCAAGCTGATCCTGGCCGAGGCGCCGGTGTCGCTGCAGGCGCTGGCGCTGTCGGTGATCTCGCTGTTCCAGGGCAACGCCGAGGCCAAGGGCCTGCGCTTGTCGCTCGACATCGAGCCCGAGGTCGAGAACTGGATCATCGGCGACGGGCAGCGCCTGAAGCAGGTGCTGCTCAACCTGGTCGGCAACGCGATCAAGTTCACCGAGCGCGGCGAGGTGCTGCTGCGCCTGAGCCCGGCGCCGGCCGAGGGCGCGCGCGCCGGCGTGATGTTCGAGGTGCGCGACAGCGGCATCGGCATCGATGCCGAGGCGTTGGGCGCGCTGTTCCAGCCCTTTCACCAGGTCGACGGCACCCGCAGCCGGCGCCGCGGCGGCACCGGTCTGGGCCTGGCGATCAGCCAGCGCATCGTCGAGGCGATGGGCGGCCACATCGACGTCAAGAGCCGGCCCGGCTTCGGTTCGCGGTTCCGCTTCACGCTGACGTTCGAGCGCGATCCGGCCGCCGTGCATGCGGCGCCGGTCGACTCGGCGCTCGGCAGCCTCGATGCGAGTTCCAGCCTGATGGGCGTGGTGCTGGTCGTCGAAGACAACGACGTCAACCGCATGATCGCGCGCGAGGTGCTGCAGTCGATCGGCCTGAGCGTGCTCGAGGCGAACGACGGCCTGCAGGCGCTCGAGCAGATCGCCCATCATTCGATCGACGTGGTGCTGATGGACTGCCAGATGCCGGTGATGGACGGCTATGCGGCGACGCGCGAGATCCGCAAGCGCGAGGCCCGTCTCGGCTTGCCGCGCATGCCGGTGCTGGCGCTGACGGCCGATGCGTTCGACGACGACGCGGCCCGCGCCAACGAGGCCGGGATGGACGCCCACCTCGCCAAGCCGTACACCCGGGCGCAGCTGCTGGACTTGCTGCGAAGCTGGGTCTGAGAGGCTGAGAGGCTTTCGATCATGCCCGCTCATCACGCCAGAAGGCGCCCGCTCGTCGTTGCAAATGCTCGCCATAGCCCGAGCTATGGCTGTGCTTTGCGCCTAGATCGGACACCTTCTGGCGCGCTGCTCGGACACGCTCGAAAACCTCTCAGCCTCTGAGCCGCCGGCCGGCAGCGGCTCAAGTCAAGCGAACGACGACCACTCGGTGATGCCGGTGCGCTCTTCGCCCCAGGCGGTGTCGAGCTCGATCTGCTTGATCTCCGAGACGGCGCCCTCGCTGCCACCCCCCGCTTTGCGCACCTGGGCGCGCGCGAGCCGCTCCATCAGGCGCAGGTCGCGGTCTTCGAGTTGCAGCGCGGTCGTCGTCCACTGGTCGACGATCGCCATCAGCGAGTCGTAGGTCACCGGTGCGCAAAGGCGCCGAGCCTCCAGCGCGGCGAGCGTGCCGCGCAGGCGCGGATTGACCGACTGGATCACCGCCTCGATCGCCGCCTCTCCCTCGCCGTCTTCCACCACCAGATCGACGAGGTGGCGGCGGAACAGCTGGTCGGCGGTGTACAGCTTGCCGGACAGGATCATCTCGTTGGCGATCGAGTAGCCGGCCTTGCGGATCGTGAAGTGCCACGCACCCATGCCGGGGAACAGGTTGAACAGCACCTCCGGAAAGCCGGCCTGGGCGCTGCGCTCGAAGATGACCTTGTGGAACGGCATCACCGACTCGAGGCCGCCGCCGAGCGTGTCGCCCTGCACCAGCACCGTGGTGTGCACGCCGTACTGCGACGCGTTCTCCATCCACCAGACGAGGTCGACGCAGCGCCGGCCGTACATGCGCAGCGACTCGACGTCGCGCGCCCGGATCAGCAGCACGAACAGCGACAGGTCGCCGCCGAAGTTGAACACGCCCTGCACGTCCGAGGTCAGCACGAAGTGGCGCACGAGGCCGGGGCTTTCGGCGATGTCCTGCAGCACCCGCTGCAACTCGCCCATCGCGGCCAGGCTGTAGCACTGGATCGGCTTGACGAAGGTGCGCAGCCGCAGTGCCGAGAGTTCGGGGCTCCACTCGAGACGCAGGTACTTGTAAGGCCGCGTCATCATCGCCGTCAGCCGCGCCCGCTGGTCGACATTCATATCGCGGCGAACACCCGGGTGACGTGGTGGAAATTGACGAGCGCGGACTCGACCACCGCCTCGCGCGCGGCTTCGTCGGTGATGGTGTTGAGAACCTGGCGCAGCGCGACCATGTGCTCCATGTCCATCGTCGCGTGCGAGCCGATGAACGAGATGCCGCGGTCGCCTTCGAGCAGCAGCGAGTCGCGGATCGCCGATGCGAACGTCCCGCCGTACACCGACGCGATCACCTCGAGCACGTACATCATGCCGAGCGCCGAACACGGGTGGCGGCGCTCCGCGGCCCAGTAGTGGTAGCCGGTCAGGGCCAGCGTGTCGATCGACGGTTGATGGGCCAGGACCGCCTCGCGCCCGACGCCCACCGCCTCGAGGTCGTTGATCACCCACTCCTCGTGCCCCGACTCTTCGTGCATGTGCTCGTAGAGGAAGTAGCGCACCTGGCGCTGGGCGTCGGGGACGCGGCTCGCGGCGGCGGCGCAGACCGGGTTGAAGTGCCACACCACGTGGTACAGCTCGAGCAGCAGCTTGCGGTAGCGCTCGATCGACATGCCGTGGCCGACGGCGTCGAGCACGACCGGGTTGGTTTCGAAGTCGCGGCGCGCCTCGTCGGTGCGGGTCACGAGTTCGGCAAAGAAAGGCAGCATTCAGGTTCCTGGAAATGTCGTGTAGTGGCGGATCGTCGAAGGTGTCGATTGACAAGTCGCCGCATGCATGATTCGGGCCGACTCTAATGCACGTGGCAAGACCTGCAAATAGGCAAGCCTGACAGGGTCGCGCCAATGCCGCAGCGATGCGGTGCCCGCGCAACCGTCGCGTCGATGAATGCACAATCGCCGCTCGTCCCGTTCCGCCCGCGCCCGCCATGCCTGTCAACCTGCAAGCCCCCGATCCGAACAGCCTGCATCCGGTCGCCGGCATCGAGCTGGGCATCACGATGGCCGGTGTGCGCAAGGCCGGCCGGCGCGACCTGACGGTGATGACGATCGCGCCGGGCTCGACGGTGGCGGGCGTCTTTACACAGAACCGCTTCTGTGCCGCGCCGGTGCAGCTCTGCCGCACGCACCTCGCGGCCGATGCCGGAGCGCGCGCGATCGTCATCAACACCGGCAACGCGAACGCCGGCACCGGCGCCGACGGTTTGGCGCGCGCGCAGCAGACCTGCGATGCGCTGGCCGGGCTGCTCGGCCTGAGCGCGACGCAGGTGCTGCCGTTCTCGACCGGCGTGATCATGGAGACGCTGCCGGTCGATCGGATCGTCGCCGGTCTGCCCGCCGCGATCGCCGACCTGCGCGCCGCACACTGGGCCGACGCGGCCGCCGCGATCATGACGACCGACACGCTGCCGAAGGCGGCCTCGGCGCAGCTGCAGATCGGCGGCCAGACCGTCACCATCACCGGCATCGCCAAGGGCGCCGGGATGATCCGCCCGAACATGGCGACGATGCTCGGCTTCGTCGCGACCGACGCGGTGCTCGCGCCGGCGCTGGTCCGCTCGCTCGTCAAGGACGCGGCCGACGAATCGTTCAACCGCATCACGATCGACGGCGACACCTCGACCAACGACTCGTTCGTGCTGATCGCCACCGGCCAGGCCGGCCACGCCGAGATCTCGCAGCTCGGCTCGGGCGACGGCCGGCGGCTGCGCGACGCGGTGGTCGACGTGGCGCGGCGCCTGGCGCAGGCGATCGTGCGCGACGGTGAGGGCGCGACCAAGTTCATCACGGTGCAGATCGACGGCGGCCGCAACGCCGACGAATGCCGCCAGGCCGCCTACGCGATCGCGCACTCGCCGCTCGTCAAGACCGCGTTCTTCGCCAGCGACCCGAACCTCGGGCGCATCCTGGCGGCCGTCGGCTACGCCGGCATCGGCGATCTCGACCAGGGCCAGATCGACCTGTTCCTCGACGATGTTGCGGTCGTGAAGGACGGCGGCCGGCTGCCCAGCTACCGCGAGGAAGACGGCCAGCGCGTGATGAAGCAAAGCGAGATCACGGTGCGCGTCGACCTGCACCGCGGCAGCGCGACGACGACGGTCTGGACCTGCGACCTGAGCCACGACTACGTCAGCATCAACGCCGACTACCGCAGCTGAAGCCGCGGGCCGCGGCGCCCCGCGCTCCGCCAACGAGTGGATGGAACGCAACGCGCGGCGCCCGCCCGCCTTGCCTGCGCGCGGGTGCCGCTGCTACGATCCCGGCACCTGACACCCTGTCGAAAACCACCCATGAGCCCCTTCCGCCACCCTGACACCAGCGCCGCCCGCGGCCGCTGCGCCGTCGGCATGGCGTGGCTCGACGCCGGGCTCATGCCCGGCCTCGTCGTGGTGGATTCGAATCGACCGGCCATCGGCGCCGGTTCCGCGCGCGGGCTGCTGAAGCAGTTCGGCGCCGCGCACTAGCCCTCTCGGCACCCGCTTCCGCCGAAGCGTCCGCTGAGAGATCAGCGGAAGGAACGGGTGTTCGCCACCGCTTTCGCTGTACCGGGCCCACCGGCCCCCAGAGCCTCCACGAGAGGCTCGCGAAAGAAGCAAAGAGAGTTTGGCCATGAGACAGGTCTTGTTATCGAGACGATGGACGAAGCGCCTGCGGCGCGCGTTCGCCCTGCCTGCGCACGACCTGCTGCTTGATGCGACCTACCGGCGCCTGTGGACGTCGATCCTGATCAGCTCGTTCGGCGGCCAGGTGACGATGCTCGCGCTGCCGCTGACGGCCGCTGTGCTGCTGCGCGCCACGCCGACGCAGATGGGTTTGCTCACCGCGATGGAGATCGCGCCGTTCGTGCTGTTCTCGCTGCCGGCCGGCGTGTGGCTCGACCGGGTGCGCAAGCTGCCGGTCTACATCGCCGGCGAGACGGCGCTGGTGTTCGTCGTCGCGAGCGTGCCGTTCGCGTGGTGGATGGGCTGGCTGTCGATGGCGTGGATGTACGCCGCGTCGTTCGTGCTCGGCACGGTCGCGACGATCGCCGGCAGCGCCGCGCAGATCGTGCTGACGCAGGTGGTCGCGCGCGAGCGGCTGGTCGAGGCGCACGCGAAGAACGCGCTCGCCGTCTCGGGCGCCGAGGTCGCCGGCCC
>DATMIN010000401.1:0-3008 GCA_035554275.1 Burkholderiaceae bacterium | reverse complement strand
GGCATCGGCGACGATCCCTCGCATGTCGACACGAACCGTGCGCGGCTGGCCGAGGCGATCGCCGCCGCGCCGGTCTATCTCGAGCAGGTGCACGGCACGCGCGTGGCGACGCTGCGCGATGGCAGGCCTGTTGCCGAGCCGGCCGACGGCAGTGTCACCACGCTGCCGGGCATTGCCTGCACGGTGCAGGTGGCCGATTGCCTGCCGGTGCTGTTCGCCGCGCCGGCGGGTGTCGGCGCCGCGCACGCCGGCTGGCGCGGCCTGGCGGGCGGCGTGCTCGAGGCGACCGTGGCGGCGCTGTGCGAGGCCGTCGCGTGCCGCCCGAGCGAGCTGCGCGCGTGGCTCGGGGCGTGCATCGGGCCGGCGAACTTCGAGGTCGGCGCCGACGTGCTCGCGGCGTTCGGCGTGGCCCCGGGCGCGCCCGATGCCTCGCCGCGCTTCGTCGCGCGCGACACACCGGGCAAATGGCTCGCCGATCTGCCCGGCCTGGCGCGCGACCGGCTGCTCACGGCTGGGGTTCGCGACGTCAGCGGCGGGCGCTGGTGCACCGTGGCCGACGCGTCACGGTTCTTTTCGTTCCGGCGCGAGCGCGTCACCGGCCGGATGGCCGGGCTGGTCTGGATCGACGCCGGCGTCGGACGCCGAGGCCGCTGACGCCGCCGCCCGCCGCGCGCGGCGCCGTGCCGGGCTCATCAGCACGTAGCCGACGATCCCGAGCGGCAGCACGCCGTACAGCAGCAACGTGAAGAACGCACCGAGCAGGGTGCCGTTGGCGCTGGTCGCCTCGACCACGGCCACCATCAGCACGACGTACATCCAGGCCAGCGCGATCAGCAGCATCAGGCGGCCCGGCCGCCGCGATGCACGATAATGAAATGCAAAGTCATAGTGCGATACAAAGAGGGGATCGACTGCGGATATACAAAGCCGCCGGTCTCACGTAAAACAAGCCGTGGAGTCGTCGTTCGACGGCCCTCAGCACTCCGATGAATCCCATGAAGAACTTGCCCGATTCTGCGGCCGCCCCGCTGCCCGAGATGCTGGCCCAGGCGCAGGCGATGGGGGCCGGCCTCGGCGACCTGTGGAAGTCGGTCGCGGGCCTGAGCCTGCCGGCGCCGGCGATGGCCGAGCTGCAGCAGGGCTACGTCAAGGCAGCGACCGAACTCTGGAACCAGGCGCTGGGCGCGCAGGCCGCCGCCTCGACCGACCGCCGCTTCGCCGCGCCCGACTGGGCCAAGAGCCCGGCGAGCGCCTACACCGCGCAGCTCTACCTGCTGAACGCGCGCACGCTGATGCAAATGGCCGAGGGCCTGCAGGGCGACACCAAGACCAAGGCGCGGGTGCGCTTCGCGGTCCAGCAGTGGATCGACGCGGCCGCACCGAGCAACTACCTCGCGCTCAACCCCGAAGCGCAGCGCAAGGCGATCGACACGAAGGGCGAGAGCATCACGGTCGGCCTCACGCACCTGCTCGAGGATGTGCGCCAGGGCCACGTCTCGCAGACTGACGAGCGCGTGTTCGAGATCGGCCGCAACGTCGCGACCAGCGAGGGCGCGGTGGTGTTCGAGAACGCGCTGTTCCAGCTGATCGAATACAAGCCGCTGACGCCGACAGTGTTCGAGCGGCCGATGCTGTTCGTGCCGCCGTGCATCAACAAGTTCTACATCCTCGACCTGCAACCCGAGAACTCGCTGATCCGCTACACCGTCGAGCAGGGGCATCGCGTGTTCGTCGTCAGCTGGCGCAACCCCGACGAGAGCCTGAAGACCGCGACTTGGGACGACTACATTGAGGACGCCGCGATCCGCGCGATCGGCCTCGTGCAAGAGATCTCGGGCAGCAAGCAGATCAACACGCTCGGCTTCTGCGTCGGTGGCACGATCTTGGCCACGGCCCTTTCGGTGCTGGCGGCGCGCGGCCAGAAGCCGGCCGCGAGCATGACGCTGCTGACGACCTTCCTCGACTTCAGCGACACCGGCGTGCTCGACCTGTTCGTCGACGAGACGATGGTGCGCCTGCGCGAGATGACGCTCGGCCCGCAAAGCCCGGGCGGCGGCAGCCTGCTGAAGGGCCAGGAACTCGCGACCACCTTCAGCTTCCTGCGCCCGAACGACCTGGTCTGGAACTACGTCGTCGGCAACTACCTGAAGGGCGAGACGCCGCCGCCGTTCGATCTGCTGTACTGGAACAGCGACGGCACCAACCTGCCCGGGCCGATGTACTGCTGGTACCTGCGCAACACCTACCTCGAGAACAGCCTGGTCGAGCCGGGCAAGCTCACGGTGTGCGGCGAGAAGGTCGACCTGCGCAAGATCGACACGCCGGCCTACGTGTTTGCCTCGCGCGAGGACCACATCGTGCCATGGGAGGGCGCGTACCGGAACACGCAGGTGCTCAAGGGCAAGATCCGCTTCGTGCTCGGTGCCTCGGGTCACATCGCCGGCGTGATCAACCCGCCGGCCAAGCGCAAGCGCAGCCACTGGATCGCGCCGGCCGGCGCGCTGCCCGCCGATGCGAAGGCGTGGTTTGCGCGCGCCACCGAGCACCCCGGCAGCTGGTGGACCGACTGGGCCGGCTGGCTCAAGGGCCACGCCGGCAAGCCGGTCGCCGCGCCGAAGGTGCCCGGCAGCCGCCAGTACCCGATCCTCGAGGCGGCCCCGGGCCGCTACGTCAAGCAGAAGGCCGCCTGAGCCTTCGACCCATCCGACTCACATCAACGACTGGAGCCCACCATGACCACCGACATCGTGATCGTCGCCGCCGCCCGCACCGCCGTAGGCAAGTTCGGCGGCACGCTTTCCAAGACCCCCGCGCCCGAACTCGGCGCCGCGGTCGTGACCGACCTGCTGCGCCGCGCGAAGCTGTCCGGCGAGCAGATCAACGAGCTGATCTTCGGCCAGGTGCTGACCGGCGGCTCGGGCCAGAACCCGGCGCGCCAGACGGTCGTCAAGGCCGGCCTGCCGCAGAGCGTGCCGGCGTTGACGATCAACGCCGTCTGCGGCTCGGGC
>DATMIN010000400.1:0-5715 GCA_035554275.1 Burkholderiaceae bacterium | reverse complement strand
CACCTGCGACGTCGTCGAGCCGGGTGACGGCAAGCCCTACGAGCGCGATCCGCGCTCGCTTGCCAAGCGCGCCGAGGCGTATATGAAGGCGTCGGGCCTGGGCGACGCGGCCTACTTCGGCCCCGAGCCCGAGTTCTTCATCTTCGACAGTGTCCGCTGGCAGGTCGACATGTCGGGGTGCTTCTGCAAGATCGAGTCGGAAGAAGCGTCGTGGAACTCGGCCAAGGAGTACGAGCACGGCAACTCCGGCTACCGGCCCGCGGTCAAGGGCGGCTACTTCCCGACCCCGCCGGTCGATTCGTACCAGGACATGCGCTCGGAGATGTGCCTGATCCTCGAATCGCTCGGCATTCCGGTCGAAGTGCATCACCATGAGGTGGCGCAGGCGCAGATGGAGATCGGCACCAAGTTCTCGTCGCTGGTCCAGCGCGCCGACTGGCTGCAGCTGCAGAAGTACGTGATCCAGAACGTCGCCCACTCGTACGGCAAGACGGCGACCTTCATGCCCAAGCCGATCGTCGGCGACAACGGCTCGGGCATGCACGTGCACCAGTCGGTCTGGAAGGACGGCAAGAACCTGTTCGCCGGTGACGGCTACGCGGGCCTCAGCGAATTCGCACTGTTCTACATCGGCGGCGTGATCAAGCACGCGAAGGCGCTGAACGCGATCACGAACCCGGGCACGAACTCGTACAAGCGCCTGGTGCCGGGCTTCGAGGCGCCGGTGAAGCTGGCCTACTCGAGCAAGAACCGCTCGGCGTCGATCCGCATCCCGCACGTCGCGAACCCGAAGGGCCGCCGCGTCGAGACGCGCTTCCCCGATCCGCTGATGAACCCCTATCTCGGCTTCTCGGCGCTGCTGATGGCCGGCCTGGACGGCGTGGAGAACAAGATCCACCCGGGCGAGGCGGCCAGCAAGGATCTGTACCACCTGCCGCCCGAGGAAGACGCGAAGATCCCGACCGTCTGCCACAGCCTCGACCAGGCGCTCGAGTACCTCGACAAGGACCGTGCATTCCTGACCAAGGGCGGCGTGTTCACCGACGCCTACATCGACGCCTACATCGAGCTGAAGATGCAGGAGGTCACGCGCTTCCGCATGGCCACGCACCCGGTCGAGTTCGACATGTACTACACGCTGTAAAGCGCGCGACACTTCACGCAGAAAAGGGGCGGCGCGAGCCGCCCCTTCGTCGTTGGCGCGGCGCGGGGAACAAGCTGCGACACAATCGGCTCTCACCTGTCGGCGGCGCCGTCACGCGCCGCGTTGCACAACAGGTCGGGAGAATCGCCGCATGAAATCCACCGTGTTGTTGTCTGCCTTCGTGTGTTCGGCCGCCGCGCTCGCGCCCGGCGCGGCGCGCGCCGTCGAGACCGTCACCTACAAGTGCCCGGGCAACGTGTACAGCAACACGATGAACGCCAAGGAGGCGAAGGACAAGAACTGCACCGTGCTGGCGAACCAGCCGGTGACGGTGATCGAGGGCATCCGGCCGCGCCCGGTGCCGCCGCTGGCGGGCGCCTCGGGCCAGCGCGTCGACCCGGTCGACCAGCGTGCCCGCGACAGCGATGCGCGCCGCATCCTCGAGGGCGAGCTCAAGCGCGAGGAAGACCGCCTGGCCGAGATGCGGGCCGAGTACAACAACGGCCAGCCCGAGCGCCAGGGCAACGAGAAGAACTACCAGAAGTACATCGACCGCGTGGCCGACATGAAGGCCGCGATCGGCCGCAAGGAAAGCGACATCGCGGCGCTCAAGCGCGAACTCGCCAAAGTGCCGCAGTGAAGCTGCCGACGCCCTTCGCTCACGCCGCGGGCGCGACGGCCGCCTACGCCGCGTTCGACCACCTCGCCACGCTGGTGGCGGTGGTCGGCGTCGACGGCCAGTGCGTGTTCGCCAACGCCTCGTTCGAGAACGTGCTCGGGCTGTCGCGGCGCAACGTGCAGCGCGGCTCGGTGTTCGACTGGTTCGTCGGGTCGCAGCAGCTGCAGGACACGGTCGTCGCGGTCAGCCGCAACGACTACGCGACCAGCCGCTTCGAGGCGCTGCTGCGCCGCCCGGGCGCGTTGCACGGCGAGCCGCTGCCGGTGCATGTGATCGTCAACCAGATGGAGGGCTCGGCGCACGTCGTCGTCGAGCTGGTCGAGATCGAGCAGCAGACGCGGCAGGACCGCGAGGAGCGCGCGCTCGGCCAGGCGCAGGTCACGAAAGAGCTGATCCGCAACCTCGCGCACGAGATCAAGAACCCGCTCGGCGGCATCCGCGGCGCGGCGCAGCTGCTCGAGATGGAGGTGCGCGACCGCGCGCTGCACGAGTACACGCAGGTCATCATCGGCGAGGCCGACCGGCTGCAGGCGCTGGTCGACCGGCTGCTCGCGCCGCACCGCAAGCCGCACGTGGTGGGCGACGTCAACATCCACGAGGTCTGCGAGCGCGTGCGTGCGCTCATACAAGCCGAATTCCCGCGCGGGCTGGCGATCGAGCGCGACTACGACATCTCGATCCCCGACTTCCGCGGCGACCGTGAGCAGCTGATCCAGGCCGTGCTGAACATCGCCCACAACGCCGCGCAGGCGCTGGCCGAACGCATCGCGCTCGGCGACGCGCAGATCATGCTGCGCACCCGCATCGCGAGGCAGGTCACGCTGGGCAAGCAGCGCTATCGTCTGGCACTGGACTTGCATATCGAGGACAACGGCCCCGGCGTGCCCGAGTCGATCCGCGACCGCATCTTCTACCCGTTGGTATCGGGGCGTGACGGCGGCTCGGGTCTCGGGCTCACGCTCGCGCAGACGTTCGTGCAGCAACACCTCGGCACGATCGAATGCGAGAGCGAGCCGGGGATGACCATTTTCAAGATCGTGATTCCGTTGCCGTGACGGGCCCGGCTGCGTCACAAGCGCCGCCCGGCCCGCACGAAGCAGCCGACACCGCAGGGCAGGGCATGAAACCCATCTGGATCGTTGACGACGACCAATCCATCCGCTTCGTGCTGGAAAAGGCGCTGGCGCGCGAAGACTTCCGGGTCCGCAGCTTCACCAATTCACGCGACATGCTCGCCGCGCTCGACGACGACGAGCCGCAGGTGCTGGTCTCCGACATCCGCATGCCCGGCGGCTCGGGCATCGAGCTGCTGGCGCAGGTGCGCGAGCGCATGCCGGCGCTGCCGGTGATCATCATGACGGCGTATTCCGATCTGGACAGCGCCGTCAGCGCGTTCCAAGGCGGCGCATTCGAATACCTGCCGAAGCCGTTCGACGTGCCCAAGGCCGTCGAGCTGATCCGCCGCGCGGTGCAGGAAAGCCTGCGCGAGGAGGTGCGCGACGAGAAGGGCGCGCAGGTGCCCGAGATGCTCGGCCAGGCGCCGGCGATGCAGGACGTGTTCCGCGCGATCGGGCGGCTGAGCCAGAGCATCGTCACCGTGCTGATCACCGGCGAGTCGGGCTCGGGCAAGGAGCTGGTGGCCAACGCGCTGCACAAGCACAGCCCGCGCTCGAGCGGGCCGTTCGTCGCGATCAACACCGCGGCGATCCCGAAAGACCTGCTCGAGTCCGAGCTGTTCGGCCACGAGCGCGGCGCGTTCACCGGCGCGCAGACCACGCGGCGCGGCCGCTTCGAGCAGGCCGACGGCGGCACGCTGTTCCTCGACGAGATCGGCGACATGCCGTTCGATCTGCAGACGCGGCTGCTGCGCGTGCTCTCCGACGGCCAGTTCTACCGCGTCGGCGGCCACAACCCGATGAAGAGCAACGTGCGCGTGATCGCCGCGACGCACCAGAACCTCGAGGAGCGGGTGCGCCAGGGCGCGTTCCGCGAAGACCTGTTCCACCGCCTCAACGTGATCCGCCTGCGCCTGCCGGCGCTGCGCGAGCGCGCCGAAGACGTGCCGGCGCTGACCCGCTTCTTCCTGCAAAAGAGCGCGAAGGAACTCGGCGTCGACGCCAAGCGCATCACCGAGGCCGCGCTGGCGCGGCTGATCCGGTTCGACTTTCCGGGCAACGTGCGCCAGCTCGAGAACGTCTGCCACTGGCTGACCGTGATGGCGCCGGCGCAGATGATCGAGGCGAAGGATCTGCCGCCCGAGTTCGCCGAGCACGCGGCGGCCGATGCCGCACCCGCACCTCGCGCGCCGATGCGCGAGGCGATCGGCGCGGCCGAGGCGCCGCCGCCGTCATCGGCCGCCGTGGGCGGTGCGGTGGCGCCGGTGCCGGCCGCGCCGGCGACCTCGTGGCTCGGCGGGCTCGAGCGCGAGGCGCGCAGCCTGCTGCAGTCGGGCGAGGGCGACGTGTGGGACACGCTGACCCACAAGTTCGAGGCCCAGATGATCCGCACCGCGCTCGAGATCACGCGCGGGCGGCGCATCGAGGCCGCGCAGAAGCTCGGCATCGGGCGCAACACGATCACGCGCAAGATCCAGGAGCTCGGGCTCGATGACTGAAGACGTGCGGGTTGCCGTCGGGACGCGCGCGCAGCTGAAGAACGAACGACTCCACTCGCTTGATGGCCTGCGTGCGGCGGCGGCGACCCTGGTGGTCGTCCACCATATCGCGGTGGCGAACTCCGCTGCGGCTCTCGATTCAAACGGGCATCACGTGATCGCGCGGCTGGCAGCGAGCCTGACCGCGTCGGGAGTCGATCTGTTCTTTGTGATCAGCGCCATCGTGTTGGCGCGGCCGTTCATGAATGGCCGGCCGATGCGTCTGCGGACCTATGCGGTGCGCCGACTCGAGCGCTTGTTTCCGCCGTACATCGTGTCCTGGACGCTGGCCGGAGTCACCATTGCGCTCATCACGGCCTATCCGACATGGTGGACCGCGACCGCAGGGCTGCCCAGCTTTTCGTGGGAATCATGGCTTCGCCAAGCAGGCATCATCTATTCCGGCCCGGGCACCTACAACGTCGCGTGGTGGAGCCTCTCGATCGAGGCGACGTTCTATCTCCTGCTGCCGCTGTTGATCCTACTGGTGTCGCGGCTGCAAACGGAACGGGCCCTGTACGCCATCTTTGCAGGTTCGATCGCGCTGGCAATGACGCCGATCGAAGGATTGGCCGACATCGTGCAGGCTCTCCATCTATACGCCTCGTGCTTCTGTGCCGGCTTGGTTCTCTCCAAGATCCTGCCTTCAGTGCGCAGTGCGGTTGCGTGCCAGCTGGTGGGCCTGTCGACCGTCATCGCCGCGGCGGTTTGGCCCGCGGTGAACCAGCACGTCGGATGGGGGCTGCTGTACTTCGGCTTGGCAGGGATCGCCTTGCGCCAGGGTTCGTGGTTGCACGGCCTGCTGTCTGGCTACATCTTCGTGTGGCTCGGTGAGCGGTCGTATTCGTTGTTCCTGGTCCATTACCCGATCATCTGGAGCGTCGCCCACGCCGCCTCGTTCTTCTTCTCCTACAAGTCGATAGCGTACTTTGTCGTGACCCGCGTGGTCGCGATTTCGCTTTCGCTGTTGGTCACGATGCTGTTGTTCCAGTTCGTCGAGCGCCGCTGGGCGCGCAAGCTGGCGACGGCAGATGACTTCCTTCCGCGACTGCAAGGCAGCCGACGTGGTGGTCAGGAAAGCTCCGCGATCACCGGCGCGTGATCGCTCGGCCGGTGTTTGCCACTGGCTGACCGTGATGGCGCCGGCGCAGATGATCGAGGCGAAGGATCTGCCGCCCGAGTTCGCCGAGCACGCGGCGGCCGATGCCGCACCCGCGCCTCGCGCGCCGATGCGCGAGG
>DATMIN010000399.1:0-4836 GCA_035554275.1 Burkholderiaceae bacterium | reverse complement strand
ATGTCCGACGGCCTGACGAAACTCTTCCCCGGCCTGGCCGGCGCGCACTGAGACGCTTGAAGATGCGACGATGAGCGACCCGGTCTACGACTACATCGTCTGCGGCGGCGGCACCGCCGGCTGCCTGCTTGCGAATCGCCTGAGCGCCGACGCGAACAAGCGCGTGCTGCTCGTCGAGGCCGGCGGCAACGACGACTACCTGTGGGTGCACATCCCCGTCGGCTACCTCTACTGCATCGGCAACCCGCGCACCGACTGGCTGTTTTCCACCGACGCCGAGCCCGGCCTGAACGGCCGCGCGCTGCGCTACCCGCGCGGCAAGGTGCTCGGCGGCTGCAGCAGCATCAACGGCATGATCTACATGCGCGGCCAGGCGCGCGACTACGACGGTTGGGGCGCCGGCGACGGCTTCGGCGCGAACCCCGGCTGGAGCTGGGCCGAGTGCCTACCCGACTTCCTGAAGCACGAAGACTTCTACAAGGGCGCCGACGAGTTCCACGCCGCGCCCGGGTTCGATGCGAGCGGCGCGCGCCCCGGCGGTGAGTGGCGCGTCGAGCGCCAGCGCCTGCACTGGCCGGTGCTCGACGCGTTCGCGCAGGCGGCGCAGCAGGCCGGCATCCCGCACAGCGAAGACTTCAACCGCGGCGACAACGAAGGCGTCGGCTACTTCCACGTCAACCAGCGCGCCGGCATCCGCTGGAACGCGACGAAGGCGTTTCTCCGCCCGGCGCAGCAGAAGCGCCAGAACCTGCAGGTCTGGACCGGCGCGCAGATCGGCCGCGTGCTGCTCGAGCCGCGCGCCGACGGCGCGCTCGGCGCCGTCGGCATCGAGGCGCTGCCGGTCGAGGGCGGCGCGCCGGTGTGCGCGCGCGTCGCGCCCGGCGGCGAGGTCGTGCTCGCCACCGGCGCGGTCGGCACGCCGCAGCTGCTGCAGCTGTCGGGCATCGGCGACCCGGCGCTGCTGGCGCAGCACGGCATCGCGGTGCAGCGCGCGCTGCCCGGCGTCGGCGCGAACCTGCAGGATCATCTGCAGATCCGCGCGGTCTACACCGTGGAGGGCACGAACACGCTGAACACGATGGCGAACTCGTGGTTCGGCAAGGCGCGCATCGGTCTCGAGTACGTACTGCGGCGCAGCGGGCCGATGAGCATGGCGCCGTCGCAGCTCGGCCTGTTCACGCGCAGCGAGCCGCAGCGCCCGCACCCGAACCTGCAGTACCACGTGCAGCCGCTGTCGCTCGACGCGTTCGGCGAGCCGTTGCACGCGGCCGACGCGTTCACCGCCAGCGTGTGCAACCTGAACCCGACCAGCCGCGGCGCGGTGCAGTTGCGCAGCGCCGACCCGCGCGCCGCGCCGAGCATCGCGCCGCGCTACCTCAGCACCGACGAAGATCGCCTGATCGCCGCGAACAGCCTGCGCCTGACGCGCCGCATCGTCGCGCAGCCGGCGCTCGCGAGCCACCGGCCGGTCGAGCTCAAGCCCGGCGTGCAGTTCCAGACCGACGCCGAACTGTGGAAGCTCGCCGGCGACATCGGCACGACGATCTTCCACCCGGTCGGCACCGCGAAGATGGGCCCGGCGGCCGACCCTTTTGCCGTCGTCGATGCGCGGCTGCGCGTGCACGGCGTGGCGGGCCTGCGCGTCGTCGACGCGAGCGTGATGCCGACGATCACCAGCGGCAACACCAACTCGCCGACGCTGATGATCGCCGAGCGCGCCGCGGCCTGGATGCGGGCCGGCGAATGATCGAGCTGCGCGCGCTCAACGCGGCCGTCAAGCTCGCGGTCGGGCTGGCGCAACGTCTCGCCGCTGCAACTGCTCGACCCGGCTTTCCCGATCTGGTGATGCGCGCGCTGCGCCACTTCAACCTGCCGGCCGAGCTGCTGACGCTCGAGACCGTCGAGCACGCGCGCGCCGCGCACTGACGCGCGGTCAGCGCTCCGTCGCGGGCAGCGCCCCGATCGCCAGCACCGGCCGCAGCCGCTGGTCGGGGCGCTCGCCGCGCTGCGCGACCAGCGCGGCGTCGGGCTTCGGCAGCGCTTGCGCGCGCAAGCGCGCGCCGCGATCGACGGCGTCGTGGAGCAGCTGCACATAGGCCAGCAGCACGAGCGCCGCGCCGATCCACGCGGCCGCGGCCACGAGGTGCGCAAAGCCGAGCATGACGCTCGAGCGCGGCGACAGCACGACGCGCACGGTCCTCATTGCAGCGCTGGACGACTCAACTGAACAGCCACGACAACCGCGACAGGTAGCGGCCCCAGACGCGGCTCGAGCCCGACTTCGGCAGCGGCGTCGGGTGGCGCAGGCGGCGGAAGGTCAGGCGATCGGAACGATGCGGCATCGGCGGCGCGCGATGGCCGGAGTCGAACGAGGACATGGGGGCAGCTCCTGGGCCCGGCGCGCGGAAGGCGGGCCGGTTACCGGATGTTGCGGTGGCCGCCGCGCCGTCGCCGCCGGACGAGCGCCAGACCCGCTGTAGGCGCTTTCCTGCCCGATTCAGGGTGTCGCGCGCTCAGCGCCCCAGGGGCCGATCAGTGCGGCCACGATCGGTGAACGCGTCCCGGCACGCCGCAAGAAACTCGAGCGGCGAGCATACTGCCGCATCGAAGTCTTGCCGTGTGACGACGATCCCGCCTTGAACCGGAGCAACCCGATGGCCACCCACAAGCCCCACAAGCCCGGCCCGGCGCACGACGTCGACATCGACGATCCGGAACCCGGCATGCTGCCGGTCGAGCCCGACGAAGGCCCGGTTCCGCCGGCGATCCCCGAAGACCCCGAGCACGACCGCGTCGTCGACCCCGAGGCGTAGATTGGCTCAGCGCGGGTCGGCGGCTTGCGCGCGTTCGATCAGCAGCGCGCGCTCGCGAACGTTGCGCGTCATCGCCGCGGCACGCTCGAACTCGGCGCGCGCCTCGGCGCCGCGGCCGAGCTTGGCGAGCAGGTCGGCGCGCACGCTCGGCAGCCACGGGTAGTTCGCCAGCCGCGGCTCGGCGCCGAGCCTGTCGACGATTGCCAGCGCCTCGCCGGGCCCGTACGCCATGCCGACCGCGACCGCGCGGTTCAGCTCGACCACCGGCGACGGCGCGACCTGCGCCAGCGCGTCGTACAGCGCGACGATCTGCGCCCAGTCGGTCGCCTCGGCCTCGCGCGCACGCGCATGGCACGCGGCCAGCGCGGCCTGCAGCGCGTAGGGCCCGCGAGCGCCGTCGAGCGAGCGCGCGCGTTCGAGCGCGACCAGGCCGCGGCGGATCAGCAGCGGGTCCCAGCGGCCGCGGTCCTGCGCCATCAGCAACACCGGGCGGCCCTGCGCATCGGTGCGTGCACGGGTGCGCGAGGCCTGCAATTCGAGCAGCGCGACCAGGCCGTGCACCTCGGGCTCGTCGGGCACCAGGCCGGCCACCACGCGCGCCAGCCGCAGCGCCTCGTCGCACAGCGCCGGGCGCATCCAGTCGTCGCCGGCGGTGGCCGAGTAGCCTTCGTTGAAGACGAGGTAGATCACCTCGAGCACCGACGCGAGCCTTGGCGCGAGCGCATCGGCGCGCGGCACCTCGAACGGCACCTGCGCCTGCGCCAGCGTGCGCTTGGCGCGCACGATGCGCTGCGCGATCGTCGGCTCGGGCACGAGGAAGGCGCGCGCGATCTCGTCGGTCGTGAGGCCGCCGAGCAGGCGCAAGGTGAGCGCGACGCGCGCGTCGGCGCTCAGCACCGGGTGGCAGGCGGTGAAGACGAGCCGCAGCAGGTCGTCGCCGATGTCGTCCTGGCGCGCCGCGTCGAGCGCGTCGACGAAGTCGGGCACGACGTGCGCCTGCAGCGCGTCGAGATCGGCGCCGAGCTCTTCGTGCTTGCGCGCGTGCAGTGCCTCCTGGCGCAGGCGGTCGAGCGCGCGGTGCTTGGCGGTCGTCATCAGCCACGCGCCCGGGTTGTCGGGCACGCCGTCTTTCGGCCAGTGTTCGAGTGCGCTGACCAGCGCGTCCTGCGCCAGCTCTTCGGCCACGCCGACATCGCGCACCAGCCGCGCCACGTGGGCGATGACCTTGGCGGATTCGATCCGCCAGACAGCGTCGATCGCACGACGGGTGGCGTCGAGGGCGGCGGCGGTCACGTCGTGCCCGGAAGCTCGTCGGGCTCGTACAGCCGTCGTACCTCGAGTACCGATTCGACCCCGCGGCCCATCGGCGCCGGGAAGCGCCGCGCCCATTCCATCGCTTCCTCGCGCGAGCGCACCTGGATCAGCGTGTAGCCGGCGATCAGCTCCTTGGCCTGCGCGAACGGGCCGTCGACGATGCGCTGCGTGCCGTCGGCGGCATGGCGCACCTGCCAGCCCTGCGCGCTCGGCTGCAGCCCGGCGTAGTCGAGCAGCACGCCGGCGCGCGCCAGCGCCTCGTGGTACGCGGTCATCGCCGCCATCAGCGCATCGTCATCGGGGAAGCGGCCGGCTTCGGTGTCGGGCGTGGCCCGCACGATCATCATGAATCGCATCGCATCGCTCCTCGGGCGCGCTGCGCGCCTCTCGATCAACGACGCGCGGCGCGGCGCGAAATCGACATCAGCGCGTCACGACCAGAGCGTCACATCCAGCACGGCCCCGTCTCGCGCACCTCGACGCTGCACCAGCGCGCCGCCGGGCATTCGGCGGCGATCGCCAGCGCCTCGTCGCGCGTGGCCACGTCGAGCAGGAAGAAGCCACCGATCATCTCCTTCGCCTCGGTGAACGGGCCGTCGACGAGGCTCGGCCGGCCGTCGCGCTGCTGCACCCGCGTGCCGTTCTTGTCGGAGACGAGCGACTCGACCGCGCGCAGCACGCCGCGCTGCTTCAGCCCCTCGGCGAACGC
>DATMIN010000398.1:0-9256 GCA_035554275.1 Burkholderiaceae bacterium | reverse complement strand
CAACAGGTAAGACACCGGCGTCTCCCGAACAAGGTCAGGGCGGCATTCTGCCGCGTCGCCACGTCAGACCGGCGAGACGACTGCTTCCATCGGAATCGTCACCAGCACCCGAGGTGTCGGCGCGCCCGGCTCACGGAACATCTGCGTCGATCGCATGCCGCATCACGCCCGCGCCGCGCCGAGCCGGCCGGCGAGCGCGGCGACGCCCGGCGCGACGGCCAACGGCGCGAGTTCGCCGTCGGCGGCGCGCTGCACCAGCCGCGCCAGTGTCGCCGGCTGCGGCGTGACCGTGCCGAAGAACAGCGTGCGGTCGCCGCGCGCGATCAGCAGCGTTGGAAAATCCTCGACATCGATGTCGTCGAGCAGCGCGGCCTCGTCTTCGATGTCGACCCAGTCGAAGCGTGCCGTGCCGCTCGCGGCGGCGGCGTCGACCACGCCGCGGTAGTCGCGGCACACGCCGCACCACGCGGCGCACAGGCAGAACACGCGCAATTCTCCATCGTCCACCACGTCGTCCATCCGCCCAGTGTGCCGCGGCCGCGGCGGCGGTGCCGGCGCGGGGCCAAGCGGCGCGCTGGCGGAAGCGGCATAGTCCGCCCATGAACTTCCAGCAATTGCGCATCATCCGCGAGGCCGTCCGGCGCAACTTCAACCTCACCGAGGTCGCGGCGGCGCTGTTCACGTCGCAGTCGGGCGTCAGCAAGCACATCCTCGACCTCGAAGACGAGCTCGGCATCGAACTCTTCGTGCGCAAGGGCAAGCGGCTCACGGGCCTGACCGAGCCGGGCAAGGAGCTGGTCGGCATCGTCGAGCGCATGCTGATCGACGCGAAGAACATCAAGCGGCTGGCCGAGCAGTTCGCCAACCGCGACGAAGGCAACCTGACGATCGCGACCACGCACACCCAGGCGCGCTACGCGCTGCCGCCGGTGGTGCGGCGCTTCAAGCAGGTCTACCCGAAGGTGCACCTGGTGCTGCACCAGGCGAGCCCGGCCGAGATCGTCGCGCTGCTGCAGTCGGGCGAGGCCGACCTGGGCATCGCGACCGAAGCGCTCGACGGCGGCCAGACGAGCGCGAACTTCACCAGCTTTCCGTTCTACGACTGGCACCACAGCGTCGTCGTGCCCGACGGCCATGCGCTGACGCGGTTGAAGGCGCTGACGCTCGAAGCGCTCGCCCAGCATCCGCTGATCACCTACCACGCCGGCTACACCGGCCGGCCGCGCATCGACGCCACCTTCGCCGAGGCCGGGCTCGTGCCCGACGTGGTGATGAGCGCGCTCGATGCCGACGTGATCAAGACCTACGTCGAGGTCGGCCTCGGTGTGGGCATCATCGCGTCGATGGCGTTCGACGCGGCGCGCGACCAGGGCCTGACGAGCCTCGACGCCGCGCACCTGTTCCCGGCCAACACCACCCGCATCGCGGTGCGCCGCGGCCACTACCTGCGCGGCTACGCCTACCGTTTCATCGAGGAATGCTCGCCGGCGCTGACGGCGGCGGTGGTGAAGGACGCGCTCGACGCGGAGTAGTGCGTTCGGACGCTCGCGCCGCGCGGCCAGCGCCGCGCCGCTCAGGACAGCAGCTGCTTGCGCGCGCGATGCAGGCGCACGAACAGGTTGTCCTCGCTGATGCCGAGCTTGCGGCACACCTGCTCGGTGCTCTGCTCCTCGAGCACGCGCAGCCGCATCACGTCGCGCAGCCCCGGCGGCAGCGCCTCGATGCGGCGCAGCGCGCGCATCAGCAGCTGGTGCTGCTCGGCGATCTCGTCGGGGCGCGGCTGCGGGCATTCGATCTGGAACGCGTCGCCGCCGTCCTCGAGCGCCGCGTCGAGCGAATCGGTGCCGGCGCCGCGGCGCACGCTGTCGACGATCTTGTGCTTCAGCACTGCCGTCAGCCACGAGCGCAGCGCGGCGCGCCCGGCGAACACCGCGCGGCCCGACAGCACGGCCTCGAACACGTCGTGCACCGCGTCTTCGGCCAGCAGTGGATCGCGCAAGCGGCGCTGCGCGAAACGCACCAGGTAGCTGCGGTGCGCGACCAGCTCGCCCCACGCGACGGTGGGCACGAAGGCGGCGGCGGTCGGAGCGGCAAGAGTGCTGTTCATGGTCGGGGCCGGTGGGGTTGCGATGGGGGTCACTCTCCGCGCCGCACCTCGCGCCCACCTCATCGATGCTCACGGCAAGATCACAATCGCGTCAAACCGGCGTAAGAGTTCGCCGCCCGGAGACGACCGCTTCGCCATGCCCGCTGCCGCGCACATCCTCGTCGCCGAAGACCAGACCGACATCCGCGAGCTGCTGGTGATGAACCTGCGCGGCGCCGGCTACGAGGTCGAGGCGGTCGCCGACGGCGAGCAGGCGCTGGCGCGCCAGCTCGAAGCGCCGGCCGACCTGCTGGTGCTCGACCTGATGATGCCGCGCATCGATGGCCTGGAGGTCTGCAAGGCGCTGCGCGCGAAGGGCAGCGCGACGCCGATCCTGATGCTGACGGCGAAGTCGACCGAGCTCGACCGCGTGCTCGGCCTCGAGCTCGGCGCCGACGACTACCTGACCAAGCCGTTCTCGCTCGCCGAGCTGCTGGCGCGCGTGAAGGCGCTGCTGCGCCGCGCCGCGCTGCTCGCGCAGGCCCAGGCCAATGCGCAGGCGCCGGGCCGCGGGGCCGCGATTCGCAACGGCGAACTCGAGATCGTGCCGGCCAAGCGCCAGGTGCGCTGCCGCGGCACGGCGATCGACTTCACCGCGCTCGAGTTCGACCTGCTGCTGCACTTCGCGCAGCACCCGGGGCACGTGTTCTCGCGCGCGCAGCTGCTCAACGCCGTCTGGGGCTACACGCATGACGGCTACGAGCACACCGTGACGACCCACATCAACCGGCTGCGCGCCAAGCTCGAGGCCGACCCGATGCGGCCCGAGCTGATCCTGACCGCGCGCGGCGCCGGCTACAAGATGCGCGATCTGACGTGACGGTCCGCTTCAAGCTCGCGCTGACGATCTTCGCCACCGGCATCGTCACCGCGCTGCTGGTGATCGCCGCGGTGATCTACGCGTTCCAGCGCTTCGAGCACGAGGCGACCTATCGGCGTGGCACCGCGTTTCTCGGCCGCGTGGTCGCCAACAACGACTATCTGTTCGAGACCTACGCGCGCGCGCCCGACACGTTCCGCACCTGGCTGCGCAACATGGTGCTGTTCGAGCCCGACACCCAGCTGTACCTGCTCGGCCTCGACGGCGCGGTGCTCGCGAGCAGCGGCAGCGCGCGGCTCGCGCCCGGCTTCAAGGTCGCGCTGACGCCGGTGCTGCGCGCGGTCGGCCAGCCCGACGCCGCCTACGTGATGGGCGACGACCCGGAGCGCATGGACGCGAACGCCGTCGTCGCGGTGCAGCCGGTGCGCGCCGCGACGATGAAGGCCAGCGACCAGGTCGTCGCCTACCTCTACCTCGTGCTGCACACCGGCCAGTTGCCATCGGGCCCAGGCGACCGCTGGGCCGCGCTGCGGATGAGCTTCGGCCGCCCGGCGCTCGGCCTGATCCTCGCGATCGTCAGCGTCACGACGCTGGCGGCGGTGCTGATCATCGTCTCGGTGACGCGCCCGCTGCAGCGCCTGACCGACGCCGTCGCGGCGATCTCGCGGCGCGGCCTCGAGGCCGGCCTCGCCGACGAGCCGGCCAGTGCGCTGCCGCCGGCGACGCGCGACGAGTTCGGCCAGCTCACGCGCGCGTTCGAGATGATGCTGGCGACGCTGCGCAAGCAATGGGCCGAGCTGCGCCGGCTCGACCACTTCCGGCGCGAAGGCGTCAGCAACCTGTCGCACGACCTGCGCTCGCCGCTGACCGCGACCGTCGCCTGCTTGGAGACGCTCGAGGGCCGCTGGGCCGGCGAGGCCGCTTTGCCCGCCGACCCGGCGCGCGCCGAGGAGCGCCGCCTCGTCGAGATCGCGCTGCGCAACACGCGCAACGCGGCGCGGCTGGTGCAGTCGCTCGGCGACCTGGCCAAGCTCGACGAGCCCGAGTTCCGGCTGCACCCCGAGGTCGTCGACCTCGGCGAGCTGCTCGCCGACATCGCCGCGCGCTTCGCCGAGCGCGCCGCGCGCCAGGGTGTCGCGCTGCACGCCGACGCCGGGCCGGCGCCGCACGCGGCGGTCGACGTCGAGCTGTTCGAGCGCGCGGTCGCGAACCTGGTCGACAACGCGCTGAAGTTCTGCCCGCATGGCGCCGCGGTCACGCTCGCGGCGCGCGTGGAGGAAGCGCGCGTCGCGGTCAGCGTCGTCGACACCGGCCCGGGCATCGCGGCGGCCGACCTGCCGCATTTGTTCGACCGCTTCTACCAGAGCCGCCAGAGCGTCGCGCCGGCCACCGGCGAGGGCGGCAAGGGGCTCGGCCTGGCGATCGTCAAGCGCATCGCCGAGCTTCATGGTGGTGCAGTGACGGTCACCAGCCGCGTCGGCGAAGGGACGCAAGTGGTGCTCTCGCTGCCGCTGCCAGCACCGCAATAGGTTGTGTTCGGAAGCCTTTGCACCCGCGCCGGCCCGGTGTCGGCCCGGGAAACTCCTAGTGCACCGACAGCGGGCCACGCCCACAATCCGTCCGCTCGCAGCGGCACCTCAGTGGTGCCGCGCAGGACGAGGCCCGAGGAGACAACCCGAGAGCGACCCGGCATGTACCGCGCGTCGCGCAAGCGAACAGGCCGCTCGAAGCCGATGCAGAAGACGTGAAGGGCGTCGGGTGGTCCCGACGCCCTTCTTTTCATTGGTGGCGCCGTTCGCGCCGCCGGCTACGATCGGTGTCCTGTCGTTCGCCCGAGCCCACCATGCCCGTCGATCCCCAACTGCGTTCGCTGAACATCGACATCCCGGCGCAGCCCGAGTCGCTGGTCAAGCTGTCGCTGCTGCTCGCCGACGAGGGCGTGAACCTGCAGGCGGTGAGCGCGCTGATCTCGGCCGACATGGCGCTCGCCTCGGCGGTGCTGAAGGCCGTCAACTCGTCGATGTACGGGCTGCGTGGGCGCGTGCAGACGGTGCAGCAGGCGATCACCCACCTCGGCACGCGCGAGGTCGCGTCGGTCACGTTCGCGATGGGGTTGCGCGCGGTCTTCCCGCACGCGCCCGAGCTCGACCCGGTGTGGGAGCGCGCCAGCGTGCGTGCGCTGTTGATGAGCCGCATCGGCCAGGCCGTCGGCGTCGACCCGTGGATCGCGCACTCGGCCGGCCTCTTCGAGGAGTGCGGCAAGGCGGTGCTGTTCCGCCACTCGATCGTGCGCTATCGCGAGCTGCTCTCGAAGGCCGCCAACGACGAGGAGCTGGTGATGCTCGAGCACGCCGAGTTCGGCGTCAGCCACGACGCGCTCGGCGCAGCCCTGTGCGAGAGCTGGGGCGTGGCGCCGGCGGCGGTGGCGAGCGTGCGCTTCCACGTGATCGTCAACACCACGCGCGAGCTGCCGATGCAGCTGCCGCGGCGCACGATCTGCGCGCTGTCGGCGCTGGCGCACGCGCTGATGACCGATCCGGCCACGCTCGACGAAGTCGCCGAGGCGGTCGCGCCGCAGGCCGGGCTGGATGCGGCGATGGTGCTGCGCGGCGCGCGCCGCGTGCAGGAGCGGATCGAGGCCGCGGTCGCGCGCGGCGCGGCCGAGTGAGCGTGAGGAACCGATCGATGACCACGCGTCGACAGATGCTGGCGCGCGGCGGCGCCGTGGCGGCGCTGCTGGCCGCGGCCGGCCTGCTGCCGGCACGCGCGCAGAGCGCGTGGAACAAGGCCGCGTTCGACGCCAAGACCGCCGACGAGGCGATCAAGGGCCTGGGCCTGGCGAAGCCGCAGGAGAGCAAGGACGTGGTCTTCATCGCGCCCGACATCGCCGAGAACGGCGCCGTCGTGCCGATCGCCGCGAGCACCACACTCGCCGGTGTGAAGCGCATCGTGTTCCTGGTCGAGAAGAACCCGACGCCGCTGGCCGGCGTGTTCGAGTTCACCGACGCGGTCGAGACCAGCGTGTCGACGCGCATCAAGATGGCCCAGACCTGCAACGTGATGGCGGTGGCGATCACCGGCGACGGCAAGGTGCTGTTCGCGCAGAAGGAAGTCAAGGTCACGCTCGGCGGCTGCGGCGGCTGAAGGAGCAACGAACATGTCCGACCCGATGCGCATCCGCGCCCAGGTGCAAGGCAGCGGCGCCGTCGTGCGCGTGCTGATGAGCCACGAGATGGAGACCGGCCAGCGCAAGGACGCCGCCGGCAAGACGATTCCCCCCTGGCACATCACCGAGGTCAGCGCCGCGCTGAACGGCCAGACCGTGATGACCGCGCAATGGGGCACCGCGATCGCGAAGAACCCGTTCACGCAGTTCACGCTGAAGAGCGCGAAGGCCGGCGACAAGATCACGATCAGCTGGGTCGACAACCGCGGCGATCGCCGCACCGACGAGGCCGTGATCGCCTGAAATTCTCCGGTCGTGGCGCGCGCCGTCGTGGCGCGCCTCAGACCGCGTTCAGCGGGATCTTCAGGTAGCGCACGCCGTTGTCTTCGGGCGCCGGCCACTGCCCGGCGCGCACGTTGACCTGGATCGCCGGCAGCAGCAGCGCCGGCTTGCCGAGCGTGCGGTCGCGCGCCTCGCGCATCGCGATGAACGCCGCCTCGTCGATGCCGGCGTGCACGTGCACGTTGGCGCGCCGCTGCTCGGCCACGGTGCTGACCGAGCACGGCGCGCGCGCGCCCGGCGGGTAGTCGTGGCACAGGTGCAGGCGCGCGTCGTCGGGCAGCGCGAGCAGGCGCTGCACCGAGCGGAACAGCTGGGCCGCGTCGCCGCCGGGAAAGTCGCAGCGCGCGGTGCCGTAGTCGGGCATGAACAGCGTGTCGCCGATGAACACGTCGAGGCCGGCGTCGGAGTGCACGCAGTAGCTGACGCAGCCCGGCGTGTGGCCGGGCGTGTGCAGCACGTGCACGTCGAGCGCGCCGATCGCGAAGTGCTCATCGTCGGTGAACAGGTGCTCGAACGGCGTGCCGTCGGTGGCGATCTCGGCGCCGTTGAAGAGCTTGCGGAACGCCCGCTGCACGTCGACGATGTGCGCGCCGATCGCGAGCCTGCCGCCGAGCTGCGCCTTCAGGTACGGCGCGGCCGAGAGGTGGTCGGCATGCGCGTGGGTCTCGAGCAGCCAGTCGACCGTGAGGCCGGCTTCGCGCACGTAGGCGATCACCGCATCGGCGTTGGTGGTCGAGGTGCGTCCGGCGTGCGGATCGTAGTCGAGCACCGGATCGATGATCGCGGCGCGGCGCGCCAGCGGGTCGGCCACCACATGCGTGACGCTGTGCGTGGTGGTGTCGAAGAACGAGCGGATCAGCGCAGCGGGCATCGTGGCGGGCGTAGCGATCGGCAGCCCGATCGGGGCCGGCCATCGTGCGCACGATCGCGCCGCCGCGCAAGCGGTGTTTCGCGAAGCCGGGCCCGGCCGAATTACAGTCGCGGCAACGGCCCGCCTCCACCATGACCCCGCCCACCCCCCGACCCGAGCGCCCCGCGATCAGCTGCGTCGTGCCCGCGTACAACGAGGCCGAGAGCATCGGCGCGCTGCTGCAGGGCCTGACCGCGCAGCTCGCCGAGCTGACCGAGCGCTGGGAAGTGCTCGTCGTCGACGACGGCAGCCGTGACGCCACCGCCGCCGCCGTCGCGCCCTGGCTCGCCGCCCCCGGCGTGCGCTACCTGCGGCTGTCGCGCAACTTCGGCAAGGAGGCGGCGCTGACCGCCGGCATCGACCACGCCGTCGGCGACATCGTGCTGCTGATGGACGCCGACCTGCAGCACCCCGCCTCCTTGGTGCCCGAGATGGTGACGGCGTGGCAGGGCGGCGCCGACATGGTCTGCGCCGCGCGCGCGTCGCGCGCCGACGAGGGCCTGGCCAAGCGCATCGGCACCGCGCTGTTCTATCGGCTCGTCAACCACAACTCGCCGGTGCCGATCCCGGTCGACGCCGGCGACTTCCGCCTGATGGACCGGCGCGTCGTCGACGCGCTGAAGGCGCTGCCTGAGCGGAACCGCTTCATGAAGGGCCTGTACGCCTGGGTCGGCTTCCACACCGTGATCATTCCGTACGTGCCGGCCGAGCGCCACGCCGGCACCAGCAGCTTCTCGCTGCGCAGCCTGTCGCGGCTGGCGTTCACCGGCGTCACGGCGTTCACCAACGCGCCGCTGCGGCTGTGGAGCGCGATCGGCGTGCTGGTCGCGCTGTTCGCGCTCGCGTTCGGCGCGTGGATCGTCGCCGAGCACTTCATCTACGGCACCGACGTGCCGGGCTTCGCGACGCTGGTGTGCGGGATGATGTTCTTCAGCGGCGTGCAGCTGATCTCGATCGGCATCCTCGGCGAGTACGTCGGGCGCATCTTCGACGAGGTCAAGCAGCGGCCCGTCTACCTGATCGGCAGCGAGGCCGGGCGCGGCGCGATCGGCCGCGCCGGCCATCCCGACCGTCCCGACGATCAGCCGGCATGACGCGCACGCTCGCGCTGTGCGCGGACGATTTCGGCGCGGCGCCCGGCATCTCGGCCGGCATCGCGCGGCTCGCGCACGCGCAGCGCCTGACCGCGCTGAGCTGCATCGTCAACAGCCCGCATTGGCCGGCCGCGGCGCAGCTGCTCGACGGGCTGCCGGCGAGTGTCGACGTCGGGCTGCATCTGAACCTCACCGAGGGCCGCCCGCTCAGCGCCCGGCTCGGCCGGCACTGGCCGCGGCTGCCGGGGCTGCCGCGCCTGATCGTGCAGGCGCACCTGCGGCTGCTGCCGCGCGCCGCGGTGCGCCGCGAGCTGCACGCGCAGCTCGCCGCGTTCAACCAGGTGATGGGCCGGCCGCCGCGCTTCATCGACGGCCACCAGCACATCCACCACCTGCCGGGGCTGCGCGCGATGATCCTGGACATGGTCGAGCACGTGCAGCCGCTGCCGGCGCTGCGCAGCACCGCGCGCGTGCTCGGGCCGGGCTTCGGCCTGAAGCGCTGGCTGATCGAGCACACCGGCGGCCGCGCGCTCGGGCGCGAGCTGGCGAGCCGGGTGATGGCGCGCAACCCGGCGCTGCTCGGCGCCTACGACTTCGCCGATCCGAACTACCAGGGTCTGATGCGCGGCTGGCTCGGCGCGTTGCCGGCCGAGGGCGGGCTGGTGTTCTGCCACCCGGGGCTGCACCTCGACGGCGACCCGCCCGATGCGATCGCGGCGGCGCGCGAGCGCGAGCTCGCCTACCTCGGCAGCGTCGCGTTCGACGCCGACCTGGCGGC
>DATMIN010000397.1:0-7130 GCA_035554275.1 Burkholderiaceae bacterium | reverse complement strand
CGCGCCACCACCTTGTTGCTGCGGCCGTGGGCCAGCAGCAGCAGCACCTCATGCTCGCGCGCGGTCAGCGCCGGCGCGCTGGTCGCGCCCGGCTGCAGCACCAGGTTCGAGATCTGCGCGCTGAAGTAGTTGCCGCCGGCGCAGACCGCGCCGATCGCGGCGAGGATCTCCTCGGTCGGCGACTCCTTCAGCACGTAGCCGCGCGCGCCGGCGCGGATCGCGCTGAGCACGTACTCGCGGTGGTCGTACATGCTCAGCATCAGCACGCGGATCGACGGGTGCCGCTGGCGCAGCGCGGTCGCCAGCTCGATGCCGTTCATGCCGCGCATGCCGACGTCGACGAGCATCAGGTCGGGCGCCAGCTCGGCCGCGAGCTCGAGCGCCTGCGCGCCGCTGGCCGCTTCGCCGACCACCTCGAGTCCGTCGACCACCGCAAGCCGCGCGCGCAACCCGTCGCGCACCAGCGAGTGGTCGTCGACGATCACCAGACGAACGGGCGACACCGCAGTCATGCCGCGCTCACCAGCGGGAAGCTCGCGGTCAGCGCGGTGTGGCCCGGGTGCGAGACGAGCTGGAAGGTGCCGCCGTTGCGCTCGACGCGCTCGCGCATGTTGGTCAGGCCGATGCCGCGATCCTTGCTCTGCTCGACGGTCTTGACGTCGAAGCCGCGGCCGTCGTCGGTGATGCGCAGCTCGAGCCGGTCGCCGGCGTCGTCGAGGCGGATGTCGATGTGGCGCGCCTGCGCGTGCCGCTCGACGTTGCGCAGCGCCTCCTGCGCGACGCGGAACAGGCTCACCGCCTGCAGCTCGGGCAGCCGCTCCTCGTGCACCTGCTTTGATACGCTCACCGTCAGGCCGCTGCGCTGCGCCAGCTCGTTGCCGATGTGCTCGAGCGCGGCCGGCAGGCCGAGGTCGTCGAGCAGCGCCGGCCGCAGATCGTGCGAGATCCGGCGCACCTCGCCGATCGCCTTCGACAGCGCGGCGATCTCGGCGTCGATCGCGGTCACCGGCGCATCGCCGGGGTGCGCGAGGCGGTGGCCGACCAGCTCGAACTGGTACTTGATCGAGACCAAGAGCTGGCAGATGTGGTCGTGCAGCTCTCGCGAGACGCGCGCGCGCTCGTCTTCCTGCGACGTGACGACGCGGTGCGCGAGCGCCTTGAGCTTGCGGTCGGCCTGGCGCTGCTCGCTGATGTTGAGCGCCAGGCCGCCGGCGAACACCGCGAGCGCGGCGACGACCGCCACCGCGGCGAGGCCGGCCAGCGTCTGGCGCACGCTCGCGAGCAGGTTGCCGCGCAGCCGCGCCGCCGCCGCGTCGACGTCGTCGAGGTAGATGCCGGTGCCCAGCATCCAGCCCCAGCGCGGCAGGTAGACCGAGTAGCCGAGCTTGCGCTCGATCTGGCCGGTCGAGGGCTTGGGCCACAGGTAGCGCTGGAAGCCGCCGCCCTCCTTGGCGCGCGCGATCAGCGCGCGGATTACGAAGGTGCCGTCGGCGTCGCGCATGTTCCAGAGATTGGTACCGATCAGTTCCGGCTGGCGCGGGTGCACGAGGTTCAGGCCGTCGTCGGCGTAGACGTAGAAGTAGCCGTCGTCGCCGAAGTTCATGCTCGACAGGATCGCCTTGGCCTGCTCCTTCGCGGCGTCGTCGTCGCGGCCGGCGCCGTACAGGTGCTCGATCGAGGTCAGCGCCAGCGCGATGTAGTTGTGCAGCTCGTCGCGCTTGGTGCTGAGCAACACGTCTTCGAGCAGCTGGGCCTGCTGCGTCTCGAGGCGCTGCGTCTCGACGACGAGCAGCCCGCCGATCGCGGCGATCGCGAGCAGCAGCGGTGCGACCGCGAGCATCAGGATCTTGGCCTTGAGTTTCATGGGCGGGATTGTGCGGCGCGCGCCTGCCGGCGCCCCTGCGCGGTGTTTACCCTTATGCAGAACTACCGAGGTGGCCTTAGCACTGATGCTCATGGCGCGGCATCCCGTGGATACACACAATCACGGCGCGCCGCACCGCGGCCGACACATCCAAATCACGCAGGAGACAACCCCATGCTTCGATTCACCCCCCTCACCGCCGCGCTCGCGCTGGCCGGCGCGACCACGTTCGCGATTGCCGCCGACCCGATCAAGATCGGCGTCGATGGCCCGTTCACCGGCGGCTCGTCGTCGATGGGCGTCAGCATGCGCGACGGCGTGCGCCTGGCGGCCGACGAGATCAACAAGGCCGGCGGCGTGATGGGCCGCAAGATCGAACTGGTCGAGCGCGACGACGAGGCCAAGAACGAGCGCGGCGTGCAGATCGCCCAGGAGCTGATCAACAAGGAGAAGGTCGTCGCGGTCGTCGGCTACATCAACACCGGCGTGGCGCTCGCGTCGCAGCGCTTCTTCCAGGAAGCCAAGATCCCGGTGATGAACAACGTCGCGACCGGCTCGATCGTGACCCATCAGTTCGAGAAGGAGCCGGAGAACTACGTCTTTCGCAACGCCGCCCACGACAGCATCCAGGCGCCGATGATCGTCGAAGAGGCGATCACCCGGCGCGGCTTCAAGAAGGTCGCGATCCTGGCCGACTCGACCAACTACGGTCAGCTCGGCCGCCAGGATCTCGAGACCGCGCTGAAGGCCAAGGGCGTCACGCCGGTCGCGGTCGAGAAGTTCAACATCAAGGACGTCGACATGACGGCCCAGCTGCTGAAGGCCAAGGAAGCCGGCGCCGAAGCCGTGCTGACCTACGGCATCGGCCCCGAGCTGGCGCAGATCGCCAACGGCATGACCAAGCTCGGCTGGAAGGTGCCGATGGTCGGCTCGTGGACGCTGTCGATGGCCAACTACATCGACAACGCCGGCCCCGGCGGCGAGGGCGCGCGCATGCCGCAGACCTTCATCCAGGAGCCGACGAACCCGAAGCGCCAGTCGTTCATCGTCAGCTACCTGAAGACATTCAACCCGAAGAACAGCCGCATCGACTCGCCGGTCTCGGCCGCGCAGGGCTACGACTCGGTCTACCTGCTCGCCGCGGCGATCAAGCAGGCCGGCAGCACCGAGGGCCCGAAGATCAAGGCCGCGCTCGAAGACCTGAAGACGCCGATCGAGGGCGTGGTGACGAACTACAACAAGCCGTTCTCGAAGACCGACCACGAGGCGATCACCGCCAACATTCCGGTGTTCGGCGAAGTCAAGGGCGGCAAGGTCGTCTACGCCTACCCCGACGACCAAAAGAAGGCCTCGGTCGTCCAGGTGAAGAAGTAAGCTCGGCACCGCGCCGGCGCCGCCCGCGGCCCAGCTCGCGGCGGCGTCTTTTCTCGAGGGATTCGCGACGCGTTCGCGTGCCCGCCCCGCTGCGAGACCGCCATGCAAATCCTGACCCAGCTGATCTACTCCGGCATCGCGCTGGGCATGATCTACGCCGTGATCGCGTTCGGCTACCAGCTGACCTTCCAGACCAGCGACACGCTGAACTTCGGCCAGGGCGACGCGCTGATGCTGGGCGCGCTGGTCGGCCTCTCGCTGGTCGGCATGGGCCTGAACTACTGGCTGATGATCCCGATCGTGTGCCTGTTCGGCGCGGTCCAGGGCATGGTGGTCGAGCGCATCGGCGTGCGCCCGGCGATCAAGATCAAGAGCGAGTTCGGCTGGATCATGTCGACGATCGCGCTCGGCATCATCTTCAAGAACGTGGCCGAGAACGTCTGGGGCCGCGACGACCTGAAGTTCCCGTCGCCGCTGCCCGAGTCGCCGATCAGGTTCCTCGGCGCGAACGTGCTGCCGATGGAGATCCTCGTCGTCGTCGGCGCGGTGCTGATGATGCTGGCGGTCGAGGTGTTCAACCGCAAGTCGATCTACGGCAAGGCCGTGGTCGCGACCTTCAACGACCGCGACGCGGCCAAGCTGATGGGCATCAACACCGGGCTGGTGATCACGTTCTCGTACGCGCTGTCGTCGCTGAGCGCAGCGTTCGCCGGCGTGCTGATCGCGCCGCTGACGCTGACCGGCGCGACGATGGGCGCGGTGCTCGGCCTGAAGGCGTTCGCGGTCGCGATCATCGGTGGCTTGACGAGCGGCATGGGCATCATCGTCGGCGGCATCATCCTCGGCATCGCCGAGACGACGACGGGCTTTTACCTCAGCACCGGCTACAAGGACGTGCCGGGCCTGGTGCTGCTGCTGATCGTCCTCGCGGTCCGCCCGCAGGGCCTGTTCGGCAAGAACATCATCAAGAAGGTCTAAGCCTGTGAAGCGCAGCCACCTTCTTCTGTGCATCGTCGGCGTCGCCGCGCTGCTGCTGTTCCCGCTCGGGATCCAGAACCCGTACTACATCCACCTGCTCGAGACGATCATGATCTACGCGATCGTGCTGTTCGGGCTCGACATCGTGGTCGGCTACACCGGCCAGGTCTCGCTCGGTCACGCCGGGTTGTTCGGCGTCGGCGCGTACACCGCCGGCGTGCTCGTCACCAAGCTCGGCGCGCCGCTGCTGGTGGCACTGATCGCGGCGGTCGGTGTGACCGCGGTGTTCGGCGCGATCCTCGCGCTGCCGGCGCTGCGCGTGACCGGCCCGTATCTCGCGATGGTCACGCTCGCGTTCGGCACGATCGTGCAGATCCTGATCAACGAGATGGATTTCCTCACGTCCGGGCCGATGGGCATCAAGCTGCAGAAGCCGCCGCTGCTCGGCCACCAGCTCGACGAGCGCGAGTTCTTCTGGCTCGTCGCGGTGCTGATGGTGCTGGCGCTCGTCGTCGTGCACCGCGTGCTGCGCTCGCACCTCGGGCGCGCGTTCGAGGCGCTGCGCGGCAGCCCGGTCGCGTCGGACTGCATGGGCGTGTCGGTCTACCGCTACAAGGTCTACGCGTTCGTGATCAGCGCCGGCTTCGCCGGGCTGGCCGGCAGCCTGTACGCGTATTCCGAGCAGTACATCTCGCCGAACACCTACAACTTCGAGCTGACCGTGATGTTCCTGCTCGCGGTGATCATGGGCGGGCGCAAGAGCCGCATCGGCTCGCTGCTCGGCGCGACGATCATCGTGCTGCTGCCCAAGCTGCTCGACGACGTGGTGCTGTTCCGCTACGTCTCGGTCGGCCTGGCGGTGCTGGTGGCGATCACCGCGGTGGTGGGCATCCGGCGCGGCCGCGCGACGTGGCAGAAGATGGCTATTCCCGTCGTCGGCAGCATCGCGCTCGCGGGCCTGGCGTTCTGGCTCCAGACGATGACCGACTGGCGGCTGTCGATCTTCGGCGTGATCATGCTGTTCGTCGTCTACTACCTGCAGGACGGCATCGTCGGCTTCGTGCGCAACGCGCTGAACATCGCGAAGCCGAAACCCGACGCCGAGGCGGAGATCGCCGCGCCCGCCGCCGGCGACGCGGTCGCGACCGCCGATGCGGCCGACACCACGGCCGGCGCCGAGATCCTCAATGCCGACAAGGTGCTGATGCAGTTCGGCGGCCTGAAGGCGCTGAACAACGTCTCGCTGAGCATCAAGCGCGGCACGATCCACGGCCTGATCGGGCCGAACGGCTCGGGCAAGAGCACGATGATGAACGTGCTGACCGGCATCTACGTGCCCACCGCCGGCGCGATCACGTTCGGCGGCAAGACGCTGGTCGGGCGCACCTCGTCCGACATCGCGCTGTCGGGCATCGCCCGCACGTTCCAGAACGTGCAGCTGTTCGGCGAGATGACGGCGCTGCAGAACGTGCAGGTCGGCCTGCACCACACGTTCGCGAGCAACCTGCTCGATGTGGCCGTGCACACGCCGCGCTACAAGCGCGAGAGCCAGGCCGCGACCGATCGCGCGATGGGCCTGCTGAAGTTCGTCGGCCTGGCCGACCTGGCGTTCGAGGAGGCGCGCAACCTGCCCTACGGCAAGCAGCGCCTGCTCGAGATCGCACGCGCGCTCGCGCTCGACCCGCAGTTGCTGCTGCTCGACGAGCCCGCCGCCGGCCTGACCGCGCCCGACATCAAGGAGCTGATCACGTTCATCCGCAAGATCCGCGACCACGGCATCACCGTGATCCTGATCGAGCACCACATGGACGTGGTGATGAGCATGTGCGACACCGTCTCGGTGCTCGACTTCGGCCAGAAGATCGCCGAGGGCGGCCCGGCCGCGGTGCAGGCCGACGAGAAGGTCATCGAGGCCTACCTCGGCGGCCAGGCCGCGTGAGGACCCGACCATGTTGACCATTAGCAATCTCGTCGCCGGCTACGGCAAGGTGCAGGTGCTGCACGGCATCTCGATCGAGGTGCCGAAGGGCAAGGTCGTCACGCTGATCGGCAGCAACGGCGCCGGCAAGACGACGACGATGCGCGCGGTCTCGGGGATGATCCGGCCGAACGCCGGCGAGATCACGCTGAACGGCAAGCGCATCGAGGGCCTCGAGTCGTACCACATCGCCAAGCTCGGCCTGGCGCACTCGCCCGAGGGCCGGCGCGTGTTCGCGACGATGAGCGTGACCGACAACCTCACGCTCGGCGCGTTCCCGCGCCTGACCGGCAGCCGCCCGAAGGGCGATGTGAAGGCCGATCTCGAGCGCGCGCTCGAACTCTTTCCGCGCCTGAAAGAGCGCCGCGAGCAGCTCGCCGGCACGCTCTCGGGCGGCGAGCAGCAGATGCTCGCGATGGCGCGCGCGGTGATGCTCAACCCCGAGGTCGTGCTGCTCGACGAGCCGTCGATGGGATTGGCGCCGATCCTCGTCGCCGAGGTGTTCAAGATCATCGCGCGGCTCAAGAGCGAGGGCGTGACGATGCTGCTGGTCGAGCAGTTCGCCTCGGCCGCGCTCGGCGTGGCCGACTACGGCTACGTGCTCGAAAACGGCCGCATCTCGGTGCACGGCCCGGCGACCAAGCTGCGCGACGACCCCGCGGTGAAGGCCGCGTACCTGGGCGGCGGCGCGCACTGAGCGCGCCGGCAGAGCGGCGAAGCGGCCTAACATCGGCCGCGTGAAGACGTCACCGCTCGAGACGCTCTGGCACGCCGCGGGCCTGCCCGAAGGCGCGCTGCAGCACGCCACGCTCACTGGCCGCGAGCCGGTGCTGCGCTCGTCGTTCGTGGTCGGCAGCGCGGCGCAGGCGACGGTCGCGGCGGCCGCGCTCGCCGCCGCCGAGATCGGTCTCGTGCGCAATGGCCTGCGCCAGCAGG